>JAHJBW010000067.1 GCA_018813405.1 Candidatus Margulisiibacteriota bacterium
CCGACTCCATGAAAAAGGCGCTAAAAGAAACGGCCAGAAGGCGCAAACTGCAGATAGCATACAATATTAAGCACAATATCACGCCCCGGACCATCGTCAAAGAGATAGCGGATATTTCCGAGGCCATACGCGAATCCAAACTGGCCGAGATAAAGAACATCAAAAAATTCGTGCCCGAAAAAGAGATACCCGATCTAATAACCTCGCTGGAAGAACAGATGCATATAGCCGCAACTGCTCTCGAGTTCGAACAGGCCGCGGAATTGCGTGACCGCATCGGCGCCCTTAAAAAGGTCTTTAAGCTTAAATAATGTGCTAAAATAGTAAAAGCATGAAAGGCCTTTTTATCGCCATTTTTCTTGTCTCGATAACGATAGTCACCACCCAACTGGACCACGGTCTTAGCATTCAGGGTGATAAGGATAGGCCCGTTCATCTGGCGGCATTGCCGGCCAAAAGCAATCATGATATTTTATCCCCATATTCGGCGGATACGACGAATATCCTTGAAAGGCTGCGGTTGTTTAAAAAGATATATTATGTCGGTGCCACCATACATGGAGCCTACCTGGCCATACCATGAGAAAATATGCGATAATTTTACTGGTACTGTTCTTTCTCGATCTGGGAACATGTTTGGCTGATCAGCTTATCTCGCCCGAGCCCAATGTGGTTACCATTGAAGCGGGAATCAAGAGGGTTGTGGTCGTGCCTGCCGATTATGATTTTAGCGCGGAAGCGGAGGAGTTTACCGAATTTAGAAGAAGGTATGTCACCCTGTGGTCCATCTTTTTCCTTTCGGCGTTCATAATACCTTATGCCTGGTAAAAAAATAATGTCATACATAGTGTTCTTCCTTTTGCTGCTGCAGCCGCTGGCCATGACCGCCAGCCACGAGGCCCGGACCAAGACACTGACCTTTTCGGCACAACCTGTCTCAACGGCGGACCTGGGCGGCGAATGGAAGAATTACAAGAGGATGTATGTTTTCGCGTACGCATTCTCGTACGCCATGAAGCTATTGAGGGCGCCATGATAAGAAGATTTATCGTATTGTATTTAATGCTTACGCTGGTACTGGTCAGCGGCAGTATGGCTTTTATCTCTCAGGACGCCAGGGTAAAGTTCGGTGAACTTGAAAAGGATGAGGTCTGGGAAGGGGAAGTCTTTTTGATAGGGGATGTTACCGTGCCGGAAGGCCGGACCCTTAAGATATTGCCCGGCACAAAGCTTGTCTTTGACGAAAGGGACATCCTTGAGTCCGGCAAAAAAAAGGACCAGTGCGAGCTTATTGTTTACGGAAGCGTGGAGGCAGAGGCCAATCCCAACGAACCCATTAAAATAGTTTCGCTGAGCGGCCTTAAGGCAGGCAAGATCGTTGACGCTAAAGATGTCAAAGTATTAAGGTTCAAGCCCTATACTGTGGACACCGAATCGCTAAAGCAAGAGTTCAACAGCTTTAAGTATTCGTACAACATCCTCTGGGCGGCGATATATGTCATGTGGGTTTTCGTGAGGAATATGTGATAACAAACTTAAAGGTTAAAACTTAAATGTTAAAATTATTGAAGAATTTATATTTTGTAATTTGTTTGTATCTTGTTTCTTGTATCTTGATTATTCCGAGTACGGCAATTGCCGGAAATGACGAGGTCTTGGTGCCTATGGAGCTTGTCATTGAAGATAATTTGTCCTTTACCGGCACAACTATCTGTTTTGATAATGAAGCTATCAAGGACGCTCTTTCGCAGGTTGAGGTTATTGATATCGAAAAAGATACCGAGGTGTATTTGCCCAAAGATGTGCAGGTGGTTGAATACGAACCAAAGGAGTACACGGACAGGGATTTTGGAACGCAGATAGGGGAGCACATTTTTAAGGGGTTTCCTTATTACGGGCTTTTGTTCCTGCTGGCGGCGGTGGCGTCGCTTTAATTAGAAGTTATAAATTATGGTAAAGAAATTTTTATTTATATTATTAGTCTTTCTTTTGGGCAACTCAGCCATGGCCTTGGAGGATTTTGGGTTAAGGTTCAATCTGGGTATGGATAAAGCCACGGGTCTTACGAATTATGAGTTTGGGGTGAACATTGATTTTATCTGCTGGAAGAACCTGTATTTTCTTATGGGAGCGAATTTCCTTTTCCCTCCTTCAGGAGTACCCGAAGTGGCCATAAACTCGCTTGGCCTTGAATATAACCATCCTCTGGGCAAAGGCCATCTCATCGCCGGGTTGATCTTCAACCGTTCCTACATCAAGGATAACAATGGCCGCGGGCATATGGACTGGAGCTACCA
>JAHJBW010000068.1 GCA_018813405.1 Candidatus Margulisiibacteriota bacterium
AACATGTCCAAAAACCCCAAAAGATTGCCCTGCGAGAAAAGCTCGGCAAGTTTCGCGGTATCCACGCCAGCCACAGAAATATGGACGCCCAGACGGAAAACAAGCAGCATGCCTATTGTAAAAAGCAGCTTCTTTCTAAGGTCCGGGATATTTATGAATCCGCTGACTATGTTCAACACGTTACAGCTTTTCCTCCCGCTTTTTCAATTGCCTCTTTGGCAGTTTTGCTGAATTTGTTGGCGGTCACCTTTAAAGCCCTGGTAAGCTTGCCAGCTCCCAAAACCTTTAGGGGATATTTGCCTTTGATGACCCCTGCCTTTACCA
The DNA here is from genome assembly GCA_018813405.1 of Candidatus Margulisiibacteriota bacterium. GTDB lineage: Bacteria > Margulisbacteria > WOR-1 > XYC2-FULL-46-14 > JAHJBW01 > JAHJBW01. Next base: position 325 of record JAHJBW010000068.1, read on the forward strand.
GTATCTCGGCATCTACTTCCTTGTCAAACCTTTCCAGGCTGGAAAGATTGACGGTCTCGAATATCTTTTTAAAAAGATAGTTCTTGAACCCGCGCTTTTTGGGCAGGCGCCTGTAAAGCGGGGTCTGTCCGCCTTCAAAACGCGGTCCTTTGGTGCCCCCACTGCGGCTCTTCTGGCCTTTATGCCCGCGGCCGCAGGTCTTGTCGCCGCGTCCTACCCTTTTCTTTTCTTTTTTTGACCCGTATTTGGGCCCAATATTATTAAGCTGTAACACTGGCCTCTCCTTGCTGAACAAATTTCACATTGATGTGTTCGACGTTCCTGACCTTTTTCTCGTATTCAAGGGTCTTCAGGTTTTCCAGGGCGTTCAGTGTGGCTTTGGACGTGTTAATGGCGGCAGAAGAACCGATCGACTTTGCGACCACATCCTTTATGCCAGCCAGTTCAAGCACTACCCTGACCGCGCCGCCGGCTATAACTCCATGGCCGGATGGGGCTGGTTTTAGCAGAACCGATGACGCGCCAAGTTTGCCGATTATCTCATGCGGAATGGTACCGCCCACCCGTACAATGCTGACCATGCCCTTTTTGGCCTGGTCAACCGCTTTGCGAATGGCGGCAGACACTTCGCGGGCTTTGGCAATACCAATACCCACCTTGCCGTTCCTGTCGCCAACCACGGCCAGCACTCGAAAAGCCATGCGCTTTCCGCCCGCCACGACCTTGGTGACCCTGGTGACCTGGACTACTTTTTCGTCGAATTCTTTAGCGTTCTCGGCGTGTCTAAAATCTCTTGCCATATTAAAACTCCAATCCTTCTTCTCGAGCTCCCTGCGCCAGCGCGGCCACTCTGCCGTGGTAAACAAATTTGCCCCGGTCAAAGAAGACCCGTTTTATTCCCCTGGCAATGGCTGCCTTGGCTATAGCCTTGCCCACAGATTTGGCCGACTCGACATTGCCGGTATTCTTCGCGCCTTTTTTCAAGCTTGAAGCGGCCGCCTTGGTCTGGCCGGTAGTATCGTCAATAAGCTGGGCATAAATATGGTTTAAACTGCGATAGACAGCAAGCCTGGGCCTTTCCGCAGTTCCAATTGTCTTTCTGGTGTTTTTTTTCCTTCTCATCTTTACGCTGCTCCTCCTGCCGCCTTGGCCGCTTTGCCGGCCTTACGTCTCACATATTGTCCGGCATAGCGGATGCCTTTGCCCTTGTAAGGCTCAACCGGCCGCAAAGCCTTGATGGTGGCGGCAAGCTGGCCAACATGTTCCTTGTTGATCCCCGAGACAAGTATCTTGTTGGTGCCTTCGACATTGATGTCAACCCCCACAGGCGGATCGATCTCGATGGGATGGGAAAAACCCAGCTGAAGGGCAAGTTTTTTACCGGCCTTTGAGGCGCGGTATCCTACCCCCACCAGCTCCAGGGTCTTTACATAGCCTTCGGAAACACCCACGATCATAGAGGCCAGCAGGGCCCGGTAAAGGCCGTGAAGCTCTTTTGACCTTTTGTTGTCGCCATTGCGGCTCACGGAAACTTCAGCCCCTTCAACCTTTATGGTGATGCCGTCATGGTAAACCAGGTCCTGTTTGCCTTTTGGTCCCGCCACATTGACCGTTTTGTCCTTTACGGAAACGGTTACCCCTTTTGGTATATCTATCTTTCTATTGCCCATTCTAGTCATTTATTTCTCTCCTACCAAACGTACGCGATGACCTCGCCGCCCACTTTTTGCTGGCTGGCTTCTTCACCGCTTATTATTCCCCTGGAAGTCGACATAATCACGGTGCCATAGCCGGACATGATGCGGGGTATCTCGTCAACGCCCGCGTAGACCCTGCAGCCCGGCTTGCTGATCCTTTTTATTTTTGAGATTATCCCTTTGCTCATATGGCCAAACTTGTCCTTTTTGTATCTCAGCTTCAGCCTGAGGACTTTTTTACTGCCGCGCGCGACCACTTCCTGCGCGCCTATGAACCCGTTCCGGGCCAATATGGCGGCGATGTTCTCTTTTTCCCTTGAATGTGGAACATCGACGGTTTCTTTTTTCCTTTCCATACCGGTCATTATCATAGCGAACATATTTGCTATCGTGTCCATAATAAGTTTACTTCTCCTCCACCATGAACCATGCGCTTGCGCTTAGGTTCATGGTTACCAGCTAGATTTAACAACCCCGGGCAACTCTCCTTTGTGCGCCAGGGACCTAAAACATATCCTGCAAAGCCTGAACTTGCGAATATACCCGCGCGGCCTGCCGCACAAGAAACATCTGTTCTTGTTGCGCACCGCAAATTTGCTTCCCCTCTTCCATCTTTCCCTTACAGATTTTTTTGCCATCTTTTTGCTCCTACTTCCTGAACGGGACACCCAGCAATGTCAAAAGCTCACGGGCCTCATCGTCGCTTTTGGCGGTGGTTGCCACTGTTATGTTCATGCCCCTCTGCTGGTCAACTTTATCGTAGTCCACCTCGGGGAATATCAACTGCTCTTTAAGGCCAAAAGAATAATTGCCTCTGCCATCGAACGATTTGGGATTGAGGCCTTTAAAGTCCCTTACTTTGGGAAGGCATATGTTTATCAGTTTGTTCAAGAAAAGATACATGCGCTCTCCCCTTAGCGTTACCATGGCGCCAACCGGGTCCCCGCCCTTAAGCTTGAAGTTGGCAATGGATTTCTTGCCTTTCCTTATAGAGGCCCTTTGGCCGGATATTTGGGAAAGCTCTTCCGCGGAAACATCGACCGCCTTGGCGTTTGACGTTCCCTCGGAGATCCCCCTGGAGAGGACCACCTTTACCAGCTTTGGGGCTTCATTTATGTTGCTGTAGCTGAACTTCTTCATCATTTCCGGCAATATTTCTTTTTGGTATTTTTCTTTAAGTTGCGACATTTCTATTTCACCTTATCAATGATCTCTTGACATTTTTTGCAATATCTAAGATTTTTGTCTTCGACCGTTTTTCGACCCACACGGGTTGGCTGGGAGCATTTCGGGCAGACCACCATAAGGTTGGAAATGTTTATGGGGGCCGGCTTTTCAACAATGCCGCCCTGGAATTTTTGGGTAGGACGCATATGCCTTTTCACTGTATTTACGCCTTCAAGCAGGACTTTTCCCGCCTCAAGGTCAACGCTTACGACCTTGGCCTTTTTCCCTTTACTGCGGCCGCTGGTCACCAATACCTGATCGTCTTTTTTTATTTTAGCTTTCATCTTACAAAACCTCTGGCGCCAATGAAATGATCTTCATGTACGCCTTTTCCCTTAATTCTCTGGCAATGGGCCCGAATATCCTGGTCCCTACCGGAGTGCCGTCGTCTTTTATGACCACGCAGGCGTTCTCGTCAAATCGAATGTACGAGCCATCGCTGCGGCGGCGCTTTTTGACCTGCCTTACTATGACAGCTTTCACGATCTGGGCGTCTTTTACCAGCATGTTAGGGATGGCGGCTTTTACTACAGCCACCACCGTATCGCCTATTTCGGCAAATTTGCGGTTTGAAGAGCCCAGCACTCGAATGACCATTACTTCTTTGGCCCCGCAATTGTCGGCAACCACAAGCATACTATGCAGTTGGATCATCTTTGCTCCCCTCTTCTTCTCCCTTGACTTCCTCAAGGGCCTTTTGCTTCCTGGCCGGAAGCTCTCGCAAGGTCAAAAGACCGTGTCCCACTATCTTTACCAGCCGCCATCTTTTGTCCTTGGAAATGGGCCTGCTTTCTGCAATCAAGACAGTGTCCCCGATCTTGGCTTCGTTCTTCTCGTCGTGCGCCTTGAACCTGTTGGTGGATTTTACCACCTTATTAAAGACCGGGTGTCTATGGTTCCTTTTCACTTCAACAACAATGGTCTTGTTCATGCGGTCAGAAACCACTACTCCTGTCTTCTCTTTTCTTCTGCCTCTATCCATTCTCTTGCTCCTTTAACACAGTAAGTACCCTGGCGATAGCTTTTTTTACCGTCTTTAATTCGGCGGTATTTTTAAGCTCGCTCTTGTTCTTTTTAAAGCGAAGCTCGCGCAAATGCTGGGCCAGGCTTTGATGCTTCTTTTCTAGTTCGTCCTTCTTCATTTTCCTTAGTTCTACAGCTTCCATTATTTGCTCACCATCCTGGTTGATAAAGGAAGCTTGTGCGCCGCCAGCCTGAAAGCTTCCGCCGCGTCCGTTTTAGAAACACCGGCAATTTCAAATATAATATGACCCCTGCGCACAGCCGCGCGGAACCCTACCGGCGCGCCCTTGCCGCCGCCCATCCTGGTCTCTGCGGCCCTGGCGGTATAAGGTCGGTCGGCCAGTACCCTGACCCAGACCTTGCCGCCCCTTTTCAGGTGGTGGGTAAGCGCTTTCCTGGCGGATTCGATCTGGTTGGTCTTTAAAAAACCTGTTTCGGTGACCTGCAGGCCGAAATCGCCAAAAGACACGTCCACTCCGGCAGAGGCCCTGCCCCTGACCCTGCGCCTTTGATATTTCCTGAATTTAGTTCTGCTTGGTTCGAGTGCCAAATCAAAATCCTCCTTAGGTCATCACGACTTCTTTGGTGGGAGCTTCCTGCTTCCCTTCTATAACGTCGCCCAGATATATCCAGGTCTTTACGCCGATCTTGCCGTATATGGTCATGGCCTCGGCAAAACCGTAGTCGATCCTGGCCCTTAACGTATGCAGGGGGACACGGCCCGCGCGGATCCACTCTTTGCGGGCGATCTCGGAACCACCCAATCTGCCGCCCACCTTGATCTTTACGCCCTTGGCCTTGGCCCTGAGCACTTTAGTAATGGCCTGTTTCATGGCGCGCCTGAAGGCCACGCGGCGTTCAAGCTGGGAAGCGATATTTTCCGCTACCAGCTGGGCATTGGCTTCCACGTTCTTTTCTTCGTGCACGTTCAGCTGTACTTGTTTTCCTATCTTTTTTATTAGCGCCTGGCGTATGACCGCAATGTCTTTACCGCCCTTTCCGATTATAAGGCCCGGCCTGGCGGAATAGAGATTGACCTCTACCTGGTTGGCGCGGCGAGCAATCTTGATCTTAGATATTCCCGCCTTGTAAAGATTTGTCTTCAAATATTTCCTTATTTGCAGATCTTCTTCCAGGAATTTTCCGTAATCGTTCTTGCTGGCTATCCAAACCGTATCGTGGTCTTCAATAACCCCTAGCCTGAAACCGTGTGGATGTACTTTCTGACCCACTATATTTCCTCCTTGCCCTGAGCCTGTTTACCCTGAGTTTTATCGAAGGGTCGAAGGGCTTGTTCCTTTACTTCCGCTTTTGGACCAACATACACAGTGACGTGCGAGGTCCTCTTTTTAATAGGGAATGCCCTACCCTTTGCCCGGGCCTGCCAGCGTTTTAGCATGGCCGCGGAATCAGCGAATATCTCGGTGACGAAAAGCTCGTTTTCCGAAAGTTTGTAATTGTTCTTGGCATTGGCCACGGCCGAAAGAAGGACCTTCTCAACTATCCTGGCGGCCTTGTGCGGCATTACCTTGAGCAGTCTTACCGCGTCGCCGGCGGCTTTGCCGCGTATCAGGTCCATGATAATGCGGACCTTGCGCGCCGATATCCTTACCCATTTTGCTTGTGCTTTAACCTTAGTCATTATTTAAGCCCTACTGCTTTCTCGGTCGGTGAACTGTGCCCTCTAAAGTTCCTGGTGGGCGCGAATTCACCCAGTTTGTGGCCGACCATGTTCTCGGAAATGTAGATCGGTATATGCTTCATGCCATTGTGCACGGCAAAAGTAAAACCGACCATTTCAGGGATAATGGTCGATCTGCGCGACCAGGTCTTGATGATCTTCTTATCCCCGCTCTTTTCCATCTTATTGATCTTTTTCAACAAATGATCGTCCACAAATGGACCTTTTTTTAAAGATCTTCCCATTCTAAGCTTTTCTCCTTCTTAAGATAAACCTGCTTGAATTCTTTCTTTCTTTCCTGGTCTTTTTGCCAAGCGCCGGTTTGCCGGTGGGCGTCATAGGATGGCACCTGCCAGCTCCCGCCCTGCCTTCGCCGCCGCCGTGCGGATGGTCGCAGGGGTTCATGGCCGTGCCCCTTACTTTGGGCCTGCGTCCGCGGTGCCGCATCCTGCCGGCCTTGCCCAGCCTAACGTTCTTGGCGTCAGTGTTGCCCAGCTGACCAACGGTCGCGCGGCATTCAAGGTGGACCTTTCTCTGCTCGCCGGAAGGCAGTCTTATTATGGCATAGCCGCCCTCTTTTGCCAGCAGCATTATGGCGGTCCCAGCCGATCGGGCGAGCTGCCCTCCATGGCCGGGGGTCATTTCAACATTGTGCACCACAGATCCCAGCGGGATAGCCCTTAACGGAAGCGCGTTCCCAAGGCTGATCTCAGCTTCCTCGCCGGACATTATGTCCTGCCCGATCTCCAGGCCCAGCGGAGCAAGAATGTAGCTCAATTCGCCGTCCTGATACTTGATCAAGGCTATTCGGCAGTTTCGGTTGGGATCGTATTCGATAGACTCTACCTTGGCGGGAACATTGTCCCTGGTCCTTTTGAAATCGATCATCCTGTAGTGCTTTCGGCTGCCGCCGCCGCGATGGCGGGCAGATACCCTTCCCAGATTGTCACGCCCCGCCTTTTTCTTTAAAGTTGCCAGCAGGCTTTTTTCAGGCGTAGTCCTGGTAATATCTTCAAAAGTGTCCGCTATTTGGAACCTGGTGCCCGGGGTCATTGGTCTTTTTTGTTTAAGCGCCATTATACTTCAAGCTCCTCGATTTTTGAACCGGCGATCAGGGTAACATAAGCCTTTTTATAGCCCGAGCTATGACCAAGGCTCATCCCCATTTGCTTTCTTTTGCCCCTTACCTTTACGGTGTTGACATCGGCAACTTTCGCCCCTTTGAATATCGTCTCGATCGCCTTGCGAATTTCAATCTTATTTGCTTTTGGGTGGACCTTGAAAACATAGGTGCTGCTGGCCCTGGCGCCAACGCTTTTTTCGGTTATTATAGGTTCCAGGATAATTGAATTTGCATCCATTATACTTTCAAAGCCTCCTCAACATTTGCTAGGGCATCTTTGGTTATTACCACGCTGCCGGCCCACAAAAGATCTTCGATATTAATGGCATTGGAAGCCGCGTAAGCCGCCCGGGACAGGTTTCTGACGGATAGCGCCGCGTTCTTGTTCCCCGGGACGTCCACCAGCAGGACTTTTTCGCCGACAAGCTTCAGGTCCTTTAGCAATTTGGACATGCCGGCTGTTTTGGGTGAAGAAAATTCCAAAGCGTCTATCACCTTTATTTTACCATCTTTTGCCCTTTGTGAAAGCACCGTTGCCACAGCTTTCTTTCTGGCCTTTTTGGGTATATCAAAAGAATAATCCCTGGGTTTTGGGCCAAAGGTAACGCCGCCGCCGTTCCAGAGAGGCGAACGGATGGAACCCGCCCTGGCACGTCCAGTACCCTTTTGTTTCCATGGCTTTTTACCGCCGCCGCGCACTTCCGCGCGGGTCTTGGTAGAATGGGTCCCCTGCCGGCGGGAAGCCTGATACCAGACCAGCACAGAATGGACCAGCGCTTTGTTGTTCTTTAGGCCAAAGACCTTTTCATGGAGCTCAATTGTTCCGACGCTTTTTCCCTGATTGTTCAATATGTCTAAGTTCATTGTTTATGTACCACCACTATTCCGTTTTTATGGCCCGGGACAGCCCCGCGGACCAGCATGATGTTGTTTTCCGGATCAACCGAGACCACTAAAAGATTTCTCTGCTTCACTTTGACATTGCCCATTTGCCCTGCCATTTTCGTACCCTTAAAGACCCTGCCGGGCGTGGTCCCAGCTCCGATAGAGCCGGGGATACGATGCGATTTTGATCCGTGGGTCATGTCGCCGCGGCCAAAATTCCAGCGTACGACCGTTCCCATAAAACCCTTGCCCCGGGAGATGCCGGATACGTTGACCATCTCGCCGGCCTTGAACATGTCCGCTTTGTAGATCTGGCCGACCTCGAGCCCTTCCGTTTTCTCGACCCTGCATTCCACCAGGCACTGCGGGGTCAACTCTTTCAAATGCCCTTTTTGCGGCTTGTTTATTTTTTTCTTTTTGCCAAAACCCAGCTGTACGGCGCGGTAGCCGTCTTTTTCATCGGTCTTTACCTGGGCGATGACACAGGGACCGGCCTCCAGCACCGTTACGGGTATCAGGTCGCCCTGGTCAGAATAGACCTGGCTCATTCCAATTTTTTTCGCTATCAGCTTTTTCATGTCTTCTTCTTTCCTTTAAACTAGTTTTATCTCAATATCGACACCGGCCGGAAGATCGAGCTGCATCAGGGCGTCAACCGTTTCTTTCGGCGGGTCCAGTATGTCTATCAAGCGCTTGTGCGTGCGGATCTCGAAATGCTCGCGCGATTTTTTATCTACATGGGGCGAGCGCAGCACACAGTAGCGTTCGATCCTGGTAGGCAGAGGTACCGGACCCGATACAAATGCCTTTACTCTTTTCGCTGTCTCTACGATCTTTTTGGCAGATTGGTCCAAAATTTCATGATCGTAGCTCCTCAATCTTATTCTAATTCTCTGCCTTGCCATAACCTCTCCTTATTTACCTTCTGTTTTACTGACCAGTTCGTCTGAGATGTTCTTTGGAACTTCCTCGTAATGAGAGAATTCCATGGTATATGTACCGCGCCCCTGTGTTCGCGAACGCAGATCGGTAGCGTAGCCGAACATATTGGCCAGCGGCACCCTGGCCTTTATCATTTGCATGCCCACATGGGCCTCCATGCCTTCAACGCGTCCGCGGCGGCCCGAAAGGTCGCCGATAACGTCGCCCATGAATTCGTCAGGCACGACTACTTCGACTTTCATGACCGGTTCAAGAAGCGCCGGCTGGGCTTTTCTGAACCCGTCCTTGAACCCCATGGAAGCCGCGATCTTAAAGGCTATTTCCGAAGAATCGACGTCGTGGTATGAACCGTCGAACAATGTCACCTTTATGTCTATGGCTGGATATCCGGCCATTACCCCTGTGTTCATGGCCTCGACAATACCCTTTTCAACTGCCGGTATATATTCCCTGGGAACGGTCCCTCCCACAATATCGTTCTCAAACTCGAACCCTTTGCCCCTGGGCAGCGGTTCAAGCTTTAACCAGACGTGCCCGTACTGGCCGCGGCCGCCGGTCTGCCGGATAAATTTAGATTCAACTTCGATCACGCCTTTAATGGTCTCTTTATAAGCTACCTGCGGTTTGCCCACTGTCGCTTCCACCTTAAACTCGCGCAGGAGCCTGTCAACGATTATCTCCAGATGGAGCTCGCCCATGCCGGAAATGATGGTCTGTCCGGTCTCGGGATCGGACTTGATCCTGAAGGTGGGGTCTTCTTCCGCCAGGCGCGAAAGCGCCATGCCCAGTTTTTCCTGGTCTGCCTTGGTCTTGGGCTCGATGGCCACAAAGATGACCGGCTCAGGGAACTGGATGGACTCAAGGATTATCTTTTTGTCCTCGGCACACAACGTGTCGCCAGTAGTGGTATCTTTAAGTCCGACCACTGCCGCTATATCGCCGGCATGGACCTCGGATATTTCTTCCCTCTTGTTGGCGTGCATTTGCAAAATGCGGCCGATCCGTTCTTTGCGCTCCTTGCAGGCGTTCCACACATATGAGCCGGATTTCAAGATACCCGAATAGACCCTGATGAAGGTCAGTCTGCCAACATACGGGTCGGTCATTATTTTGAAAGCCAGCGAAGAATAGGGCGCGGTGTCTGAAGCTTCGCGCAATTCTTCCTGTCCGCTCTGGGGATTGAATCCTTTTACTTCTTTGACGTCTATCGGCGAAGGAAGATATTCCACTATCAGGTCAAGCAGGGGTTGAATGCCCTTGTTCTTGAAGGCGCTTCCACAGCAGATCGGCACGATCTTGCCTTCCAGGGTGCCTTTCCGCAAGCCAACAACTATTTCTTCCTGCGTCAGCTTGTGGTTGGAAAGGTATTTTTCAAGCAGGGAGTCGTCGCTTTCGGCAGCGGCTTCTACCATTTTTTCCCGCATGGCCTCGGCCTCGGCCTTAAGTTCGGCAGGGACCTCGGCAAGATGGAATTTCATGCCAAGGTCATCTTCGTACATGATGGCCTTCATGGTCAGCAGGTCGATAATACCGGTAAAATTCTCTTCGGCGCCTATGGGCAGTTGGAAAGGAACTCCGTTGGTCAACAACCTTTCACGCACCTGTCCGGCCACGCGCTTGAAGTCCGCGCCCACCCTGTCCATCTTGTTAATGAAGGCTATGCGCGGAACGTTGTAGCGCTCGGCCTGCCGCCAGACGGTCTCCGACTGGGGCTGAACTCCGCCTACCGCGCAGAACACAATGCACACCCCGTCAAGTACGCGCATGGACCTTTCAACTTCCACAGTAAAATCAACGTGTCCGGGGGTATCGATGATGTTAATGCGGAAATCCTTCCAGAAAGTGGTGGTAGCGGCCGAAGTAATGGTTATGCCACGCTCTTTTTCCTGCTCCATCCAGTCCATGGTGGCAGCGCCGTCATGGACCTCTCCCAGCTTATGCAGCTTGCCGGAATAGAAAAGCACCCTTTCCGTTGTGGTGGTCTTGCCGGCATCTATGTGCGCCGCAAAACCCATGTTCCTGTATTTTTCTATAGGGAATCTTTCTGCCATTTTTTTACCACCTGAAATGCGCGAAAGCCTTGTTGCTTTCGGCAGTCCTGTGCATATCCTCTCTCTTTTTTACCGCTACTCCAGTGTTGTTGAAAGCCTCGACCATTTCTTCGGAAAGCTTTTCAGCCATGCTTTTGCCTTTGCGGGAGCGAGCGCCCTCTTTCAACCACAGCATGGCCAGGGCCTCACTGCGCGCCCTGGGAACTTCTATGGGCACCTGATATGTGGCGCCGCCAACCCTGCGTGATTTGACCTCCATTAAAGGAGAAACGTTCTTTATTACCGCGGCAAAGATCTCGATAGCCGGCTTTTTGAGCCTGGCTTCCGCCTGCTCTAGCGCCTTGTAAACAATGGTCTCGGCCTTGGATTTTTTGCCCATGATCATTATCTTGTTAATAAAATTGGTTATCTGTTCGCTTTGATAAACAGCGTCTTTTTCTTTCTTTCTTTTCGGCACTCTTCCGTATCTTGGCATCTATCTTTCTCCTTTAAGCTGCCGCGGCCTTGGGCTTTTTGGCACCGTACTTGGACCTGGACTGCATCCTTTTCTCGACACCGGCAGTATCAAGCGAGCCGCGCACAATATGATATCTGACACCGGGCAGGTCTTTTACCCTGCCGCCGCGAACAAGCACCACCGAATGCTCCTGCAGGTTGTGCCCAATGCCGGGAATGTAAGCGGAAACTTCTATTCCGCCGGCCAGCCTGACCCTGGCCACTTTCCTTAAAGCCGAATTCGGCTTTTTGGGCGTGGTGGTATAGACCCTGACGCACACTCCGCGCTTTAAGGGGCACTTGTTCAGCGCCGGGGACTTGCTCTTGGCCTTTTTCTTACTTCTTCCTTTTCTTACAAGCTGATTGGTGGTCGGCATATTACACCCTTTCTCCTGACGTCGGCATAAGCTCTATTGATTTGTAGGCATTGAAGCCCGTACCGGCCGGGATGAGCCTGCCAATAATGACATTTTCTTTTAGTCCGTACATTTCGTCGACCTTGCCTTTTATGGCCGCTTCGGTAAGTATGCGGGCCGTCTCCTGGAACGAGGCGGCTGAAATGAAGCTTTCCGTGCTCAAAGAAGCTTTGGTTATGCCCAGCAGGACCTGTTCGGCATCGGCCTTTTCTCCGCGCACAGCTTCGTTGATATTTTCCAGGTTCATTTTATCCACCAGCTCACCGGGCAGCAGGATAGTATCACCCGGGCTGGTGATCCTGTACCATCTTGTCATCTGCCTGACAATGGTCTCAATGTGCTTATCGTTGATGGTAACGCCCTGTGAACGATATATCTTTTGTATCTCACTGACCAGGTGCAGCTGGACAGGGGTGACTCCCACTATCCTTAGTATATCATGAGGATTGACTGTTCCCTCTGTAAGCTGGACTCCTTTTTGGACGCGGTCCCCTACCGTTACCCTGAGCCTGACTTCGTAGGGCACGATATAGTCTTTTTCGACACCGTCGCCTTTTATCTTTACCAGCCTGGAGCCTTCCCTTTCGGAGATGCCCACCGTGCCTTCTATCTCGGCAAGCAGGGCTGGATCTTTGGGCCTGCGCGCTTCGAAAAGCTCCTCAACCCTGGGAAGACCCTGAATAATATCCCTGGTCTTGCTGGGGTCCCTGCGGATGCTTTCCACTTTGGCTATAAAATCGTAACTGTTGACATCGGCGCCATTCTCCACAAAAATGCGGGAACCGGCAATTATCATGTACGACTCGCCCGGCGCGACTTCGATAGTATGCCCGCTTGACAGCACCACTCCGGATATCTTTGAAATGACGCCGTCGGCAATTTCTTCCCCGGCCAGCACCTTGTCGCCGGCCTTCAGGAATACCTTGCCGCCCTTGGGAACTTTGTACTCCCTTTTTGCCTTCGGGCTGTAGACAAATATCTCGCCGTCTTTTTGCGCGACGATCTCGGTAAAGGAAATGTCCTTCATTTTTCTTTTTCTCTTCATGGTCTCAAGGCCGATGAACTGCGCCCTGCCAGCCGAACTGGCTATGACATATTCATAGGTAGGGTCATATTCTGCCAGGACATCGCCGCCCTTTACGGTAGCGCCATCCTTTACCTTTAAGACCGCGCCCGCCGGCAGGAAGTATTCTTCCTTCTTGCCCTTGGCGCCTTTTATGTCGACGATGAGGTTGCCGGAACGGCTGACGCTTCTGTCAGTTGTTCCGGTCTCTGAAGGGATGTTCTTTATTTCCATGCCGTCACCCAGCCCGACACTGCCGCCATGCTTGGCCTTTATGCCGATCTTGGCTGTCTTGTGAAGGGCGATACCTCCGATATGGAAGGTTCTCATGGTGAGCTGTGTTCCCGGTTCGCCAATGCTCTGCGCGGCAACTACGCCTACCGCTTCGCCAATATTCACCAGTTTGCCGCAAGACAGGTCCCTGCCGTAGCAGGCCCTGCATATGCCGCGCTCGGTCCTGCAGGTAAGAGGGGAACGCACCACGACTTTTTCAATGCCGGCCTCGGTAATGGCCTCGGCATCGGCGTGGCTCATTTCATGGTTGGCCTTTACAATTACTTTGTTGGTCAAAGGATCGGCGATATCTTTGAGCGGCACGCGATGCACTAACCTTTGTGAAAGCGGGATGATCTCTTCGTAGCCTTCACGGATGGCGGTTAGCTCGATGCCTTCTTTGGTGCCGCATTCATCTTCGGTTATCATAATGTCCTGCGAAACGTCGACCAGCCTGCGGGTAAGGTACCCCGAATCGGCTGTGCGCAGAGCGGTATCTACCAGACCTTTTCTGGCTCCGTAGGAAGAAATGAAGAACTCGGTTACCCGCAGACCTTCCTTAAAGTTGGCTTCAATGGGAATGCTCATGATGTTGCCGGACGGGTCGGCCATAAGACCTCGGATGCCGGCCAGCTGACGCACCTGCTGGACATTGCCTCTGGCGCCGGAGAAAGCCATCATATAGACAGAATTCAAAATATCAAAACCCTTGAGCATGGCTTCGGTGACCTGCTCGGTAACCGTGCTCCATACGTCTAACGAGCGGATGAACTTTTCTTTGGCAGATAGAACGCCTTCCCTGAACTGCCGCTCCATGTCTGCCACTTCGTGGTTGGCGCGCTCGACTATTTCTTTCTTTTCCTGCGGGATCTTTACGTCGTCAATGGCGATAGAAACACCGCCAATAGTGGCGTATTTAAAGCCCAGGCGCTTTATTTCGTCGGCGATCTCGGCGGTAACGCCGGCGCCGTATTTTTTATAGCAATCGCTTATGATCTTTTCCAGCTCTTTCTTGTTGACCACCGAGTTGATGTATGGATAGGTCTCTTCTTCCGAGACCTTTCTTTTCATGACCTGATTTATCGTATAGTTGAACTTTATGCGGCCCACGGTGGTCTCTACCAGTTCAACGTTCCTTCTGACCTTGATCTTCGCGTGAAGATGTATTCGGTCCAGGTCGTGGGAGATCATGGCTTCCCAATCGTTGGCAAAAATGTCGCCTTTGCCTTTTTCCTGCCTTTCGTCAAGCACGGTCATGAAATAACTGCCCAGAACCATGTCCTGGGTGGGTGTTATTATAGGCCGGCCCGAGGCGGGAGAAAGTACGTTGCCTGAAGCCAGCATAAGCACCCTGGCCTCGACCTGGGCTTCGGTCAAAAGCGGCACGTGCACCGCCATTTGGTCGCCGTCAAAGTCGGCGTTGAACGCGGGACACACAAGCGGATGGACCTGGATGGCCTTACCTTCCACCAGCACGGGTTCAAAGGCCTGGATGCCCAGCCTGTGCAGTGTGGGAGCACGGTTCAACAGGACAGGATGTCCTTTAATTACCTCTTCCAGAATATCCCAGACTATTACATCGCGGCGGTCTATTTGCCTTTTGGCGCTTTTCACGTTCTGTGAGTAGCCGCGCTGAACAAGCTTGCGAATGACAAAGGGCTTGAAAAGCTCAAGGGCCATTTCTTTGGGCAGGCCGCACTGGTGCAGTTTGAGCGATGGGCCGACAACAATGACCGAGCGGCCTGAATAATCGGCGCGCTTGCCGAGCAGGTTCTGCCTGAAACGGCCGTGCTTACCTTCTATGATATCGGTCAGCGAACGCAATGGCCTGCCGGTAGAGCCGACCACGGCGCGTTTTCTTCTGCCGTTGTCTATCAGGACATCCACGGCTTCCTGGAGCATGCGCTTTTCGTTGCGTATGATCATGTCCGGAGCGCCCATGTTGATCATCTTTTTCAGGCGGTTGTTGCGGTTGATGACGCGCCGATAAAGGTCGTTAAGGTCTGAAGTGGCAAAACGCCCGCCTTCCAGCTGGACCATGGGCCTGAGGTCCGGAGGAATGACAGGGATGTAGTCCATGATCATCCAATCGGGACGGTTGTTGGATTTAAAGAATGATTCGGCCACCCTTAAGCGCTTGATCACTTTCATGCGCTTCTGGCCCTGACTGCCTTTGAGGTCGCGGCGCAGTTTCTGCACCAGCGCCTGCAGGTCAATGTTCAACAGAAGCTCTTTTATGCCTTTGGCGCCGGTCTCGGCCTTGAAATTGTCGCCCCAGTTCTCGAGCGCGTCGATATAGTCCTTTTCGCGCAATATGTCGCCCACCTTGATCTTCATTCCCTTGGCGGGGGTGACTTCCGTGACGATGTAAGAATCGTAGTATACGACCTCTTCCAGACTGCGGCCTGGCATATTGAGAAGCAGGCTCATGTAGCCGGGAACAGAACGCAAGAACCAAATATGCGCGACAGGCACTACCAGCTGGATATGCCCCATGCGCTCACGCCGGACGCGAGAGGTGGTAACCTCTACTCCGCATCGTTCACAGACTATGCCGCGGTACCTTACTCTTTTATATTTTCCGCAGTGGCATTCCCAGTCTTTGACCGGGCCGAATATCTTTTCGCAAAACAGGCCGCGTCTTTCCGGTTTGAAAGTACGATAGTTTATGGTCTCGGGTTTTTCGACCTCTCCAAAGGACCAGGTAAGTATCCTTTCGGGAGAAGACAGTCCGATCTTAAGTGCCTCAAAATCAATTTTTTCCGCAACTAAATCAAATGGCATCTTTTACCCCTTATGACATCCTTTTCTTTCTGCTGGGCAAAGACCCAGCCCGACCTTTTCGATCTTCGTCAATGATAACTTCTTTGCCGTCCTTGTCCACGGCCCTCATGTCTATAGCCAGGCTCCTTAGCTCTTTCATCAATACCTTGAACGACTCGGGAATGCCCGGCTTGGTCATGGGCTTGCCCTTTATGATGGCCTCGTATACCTTTGACCTTCCGACCACGTCGTCGGACTTTACGGTCAATAATTCCTGCAGGGTGTGGGCGGCGCCGTAAGCTTCAAGCGCCCAGACCTCCATTTCACCAAACCTTTGTCCGCCGAACTGGGCTTTTCCTCCCAGCGGCTGCTGGGTGATAAGCGAGTATGGTCCGGTCGAGCGGGCGTGCATTTTGTCGTCCACCAGGTGGATCAGCTTCATAAGGTACATATAACCTACCGCGACCTTGCGTTCAAAAGTTTCGCCGGTGCGGCCGTCGCGAAGCTCCACTTTGCCGGTGCGATCGATCCACGGGATATTGATCTCTTCAAGACTGCGTTCCACCAGCTTGATGGAAGCGTCCTCTTCTTCTACTTCGTCAAAAAGCGGGACCTCGTACGAATATCCATTATAGTGGGCGGCAGACCCCAGCAAAAGCTCGAATATCTGGCCCAGGTTCATACGGGACGGGACGCCCAGCGGGTTTAAAACAATGTCGACCGGTGTCCCGTCAGGCAGATAAGGCATATCCTCTTCCTTTAATATTCTGGAAACAACGCCTTTGTTGCCGTGGCGTCCGGCCAGCTTGTCGCCAATGCTGATCTTTCTGAACTGAGCTAAATATATTCTGATCAGCTCGTGCACGCCGGGAGAAAGCTCGTCGCCTTCTTCGCGCGAAAAGGTCATGACCTTGATTATCTTGCCGCCTTCGCCGGGCGGTACCTTTAATGAGGTGTCCCTCATGTCGCGCGCCTTGTCGCCAAAAATGGCGCGCAAAAGCTTTTCTTCGGCCGGCAGTTCGGTCTCGCCCTTGGGAGTGACCTTGCCCACCAGGATGTCGCCGGGTTTTACTTCGGTGCCTTCTTCTATGATGCCGCGCTCGTCAAGATGCTTCAGAGCTTCTTCGCCCACATTGGGTATTTCACGGGTTATCTCTTCCATTCCCAGCTTGGTGGAGCGCACCTCTACCTCCAGCCTTTCGATATGGACCGAGGTAAAGACATCGTCGCGTATAAGACGTTCTGAAAGCAGGATGGCGTCTTCATAGTTGTAGCCTTCCCAGGGCATGAGCGCTACCAGCAGGTTCCGGCCCAGGGCCAGTTCGCCGTAAGAAGTGCCCGATCCGTCGGCGATAAGGTCGCCTTTTTTAACGGTGTCGCCAACCTTGACCACTGGTCTTTCGTGGATAAGGGTGTTCTGGTTGCTGCGGCTGAACTTCATAAGCTTGTATTTTTCTTTTTTCCCGGCGGTATTGGTAATTTCGATTTCATCGGCAGTCACCCTGCTGATCTTGCCGGCAGTGTTGCTGGTCAGGGTGGTCCTGGAGTCCCTGGCAATTATCCTTTCCATGCCGGTGCCCACATGCGGGGCTTCCGGACACAGCAAAGGAACGGACTGCCTTTGCATGTTGGCGCCCATCAGGGCGCGGTTGGCGTCGTCGTGTTCCAAAAACGGGATAAGAGAGGTTGAAACGCCGATTATTTGTTCCGGCGCCACGCCGACATATTCAACTTCCTTGGCGGGCGCGAAAACGAACTCTCTCTTATACCTGACGGGGACCTGTATGTCGGTTATCTGATTGTTCTTGTCAAGCCTTACGTCAGATGACGCGATCTTGTAAAAGTCCTCGGCGTCAGCAGTAAAGAACTCTACTTTGTTGCTGACCTTGCCGCTTACCACTTTGCGGTAGGGGGTTTCGATAAATCCGAATTCATTTACTCTGGCATAGCTTGCCAGCGAGGAAATGAGCCCGGCGTTGGGACCTTCCGGCGTTTCGATGGGGCATATCCTGCCGTAATGGCTGGGGTGGATATCGCGCACCTCAAAGCCAGCTCTTTCACGGGTAAGTCCACCGGGGCCAAGCGCGGAAAGCCTGCGCTTGTTGGTTATTTCGGCCAGGGGATTGGTCTGGTCCATAAACTGCGAAAGCTGGCCCGAGCCAAAGAATTCTTTTATGACAGCCGACAGCGGCCTGACATTTATGAGCGCCTGCGGCATTACGCCCGGCGTCATTTTGGTCAGCATCTGCTCTTTGACCAGCCTTTCGATGCGGACCAGGCCTATGCGGAGCTGTCTCTGGAGCTGTTCGCCGACCGCCCTCACCCTGCGGTTGCCCAGATGATCTATGTCATCGGTCAGACCTTCTCCCATATGGAGCTTGATGAGATAGTCGACTATTCCAAGGATATCTTGTTTGGTCAGGACCTGAGAATCGAGGGAAACATTGATGCCGAGCTTGCGGTTCATCTTATAGCGCCCCACCCTGCCCAGGTCGTAGCGCTTGGCGTTAAAGAAAAGATTGTCCAAATACAGCTGGGCGCCCTCGAAGGTGACCGGATCGCCTGGACGCAGTTTTTTGTATATTTCTATGACGGCGTCCTGTCGGCTGATCATGGGGCTTTCTTTGAGGGTCCTTTTTCTGAACTCGCCATCGTGAAGGCATTTCAATATCTCTTTGTCTGTTGCCCCAATGGCGCAAAGCAAAGTTGTAATGCCTATTTTGCGCGTCTTGTTGATGCGGGCAAAGATAGCTGAATGAGCGTCGGTCTCCACTTCAAGCCAGGAACCCCTGTCAGGTATCACGGTGCCGTAATATAATGTACGGTTGACCTTGTCAAGGCGTTTGCTTACCTTGAAATACACGCCAGGCGACCTGGTTAGCTGAGAAACGACCACGCGTTCGGCGCCGTTAATAATGAACGTGCCGCGGTTGGTCATTAATGGCAGGTCTCCCACAAAAACTTCCTGAACCTTGATCTCTTTTGTTTCTTTGTTGACCAGCTTGGCCTCGGCCTTCAGCGGGGCCGAAAAAGTAAGCTCCCTTATCAGGCATTCCCTGGCCTCGAACTTGGGCTTGTCAAAAGAAACTTTACCGGTAAAGACCAGTTCCCATTTGCCGTCGTAACTTTTTATAGGAGAAATAGCCTGGAATTCCTGTTTGACACCTTCCCTGAGGAACCAGTCAAAGGAATTCTTTTGTATCTCCAAAAGGTCCGGCGGTTCAATGATCTTTCTTTTCTCAAGATTCGGATATGGGTTTATTCTTTTTCTTTTCATTATTTTATTTCGACCTTTGCTCCTTCAGCTTCGAGCTTTTTCTTGATCTCTTCGGCCTCTGGCTTTTTGATCCCTTCTTTCACGGGTTTTGGCGCAGAGTCGACCAGGTCCTTGGCTTCTTTAAGCCCCAATCCGGTCACTTCCCTGACAACTTTAAGCACCTGTATCTTTTTGGCGCCAGCCTCGGTCAGAACGACATCAAATTCGTCTTTGACCTCGGCCTCGGCACCAGCCGCGGCGCCGCCGGCAACTGCCATGGCCACGGGAGCCGCGGCGGAAACGCCGAATTTATCCTCCAGCTTTTTGACCAGGTCGGACAGTTCAAGCACCGACAATCCTTCTACCAGCGTGATGACTTCTTCTATCTTTGACATTAACTTTCACCTCCTTCTTTTTTTACCCCGAGCGACTCCGAGGAGTCGAGGGGTTTTTTATCTTTTATTGCATTTATCGCATAAACGAATTTTCTAAGTGTGCCGGCCAGCACCCCGACAAATCCCGAAATGGGCGCCTGCATGCTTCCAACCATTTTTGCCAGCAGTTCTTCGCGGGAAGGCAGTTTGGATATGGCCTTAAGGGTGTTAAGCTCGCAATATTTTTCTTCAAACCAGCCGCCCAGCACCTGGGGCTTTTCGTTCTCCGCGATGAACTCAAAAAGCGCCTTGGTGGGCGAGACGGGATCTTCCATCCCATAAAGCACGGCCACTGATCCGGTGAGGTTCTTTTTGAACTCGTCGTGGTCCTTGCCCATGGCGATAGTGGTGTAAGTATTCTTAAAGACCCTGTATTCGGCCTTGCAGGGATCGAGCTTTCTTCTCAGCTCGGACATTTGTTTTACGGTCATGCCCGAATAATTGGTAACGATCATAATATTTGAAGCGTCAATTTTTTCTTTGGCGGCCGTTACTTTTGCCGCTTTTTCCGGCCTTACAGCTGCGTTCTCTCTCATTGTAAAATCTCCGTAAATTCCCTGTGATCTATTTTAACTCCCGGCCCCATGCTGGAAGAGACGGTAATGCTTTTTACCAGCGATCCCTTGATACTGCTGGGTTTTACCTTGCGGATGGTCTCAAGGACGGTCTTTAGATTGTCCGCCAGTTTTTTTGAGTCGAAATCCACTTTTCCAAGGACCAGGTGGATAACGCCGCCGGCGTCCATGCGGAACTCTACTTTACCGGCCTTGAACTCTTTTACCGTCTTGCCTATTTCAGGGGAAACGGTGCCGGACTTGGGATTTGGCATAAGTCCTTTGGTGCCGAGTATTTTTCCCAGCCTGGCGACCTTGGGCATCATGTCCGGGCTGGCCAGCAGGACGTCAAAATCCATAAAGCCGCCCTGTATCTTTTCGATAAGGTCTTCGGACCCTACCACGTCAGCGCCGGCTTCTTCCGCCTCTTTGATCTTGGACGGCGAAGTGAGCACGGCGATCTTGACCTTTTTGCCGCTGCCGTGGGGCAGACTGACGCTTGAACGGACCGAGTCGCCTTTTTTGGGCGCGTAATTAAGCTTTACGGCCACGTCGACCGTTTCGGTGAATTTGGCGGTAGCGGCCTTTTTGACCAGATCGAAAGCTTCGACCGGCTTGTAAGCCTTTGAAGCGTCAACCAATTTTGCTTTTTCCTGATATTTTCTATTCAACGGTGACCCCCATAGAACGGGCAGTTCCTTCAATTATCTTTGAGGCTGCCTCGATATCGATAGCGTTAAGGTCGGGCAATTTTACGGCGGCTATCTCTTTTACCTGCGCCCTGGTTATTTTACCCACTTTGTTCTTGTTGGGCTCTCCCGAACCTTTTTCGACTTTGGCGGCCTTTATGATGAGAGTAGAGGCCGGCGGTGTTTTAAGTATGAAGCTAAACGAGCGGTCTTTGTAGACGGTGATGATGACGGGTA
>JAHJBW010000069.1 GCA_018813405.1 Candidatus Margulisiibacteriota bacterium
ATAGAATCCATTCTTGGGCAGGAAATGATAATGTTCAATGCCCTTACCTCTAACCTTCAGGAAATAAGCCAGGCCCACAACTGGGAAAGACAGCAGGAACAGGCTTTAAAGGAAGCCCGCATAAAATTTGGTTTCAACATGCTCTTTGCCGTGGCTTCATCCCTCCTTGGCGGCATGCTGGGTGGTGCGGCTGGCGCCTTGACCGGATGGGCCATTGGCCAGGCGGTGGGTTCTGCCGTTGCCGAATACCTGTGCGCCAAAGGCGCTTTTGGCGGCGGTTCCTATGACATGCAGGAATATGATCCCGCCAACTATAATCCTGTGAAGGACATGCAAAAGCTTAAATCTAAATCTATCAAGAAGATCGCCGAAAGCATGGCCAGATCAGAGCTTGAGATATATAAGGACCTGCTCAAGAACGGCATTTGCTCCAGCGGCGACGGTTACTGGGGCATTGATTCAAAGGCGGTCGGCCAGCTCCAGAGAAGGCTTGAAAAATTATTGAATGCTTTCACCAACATTGTTTGCCTCAGGGAAATGAAAGAGCGCATGAAAGATGCCATCAACAACGCTTTTGGCAAGACCACCGAAAGGTCGATCTCCGATCTTAATCTGGTCCAGGCGCACATCCAAACAAGCCTTGAAGTGTTTACGCAAATAAAATCCCTGCTCAATGAACAGATAACTGTCCACAACAGGATACGCGACGCGGAAAAACGCTTCACCATGGCGCAAATACAGATGGGTATCACAGCTGGTCTTAGCGCCTCGGCCTATTTTACATCTGCCTTTACGTCCATTACAAATGGCGTTATAGCTTCTGCGCAGATTGTTGGCAACATTCTTTCGATAACCAGCTCTGCCATGAGCCTTGTCAACGGTGTCGTGAACGCCGTTTTTATGGGCATTTCTGCTTACAGCGGCTACGGCGAGCTTGGTAGGTATGTGGACAAAGTTGACGAAGCGCGTAAGGCGGGTAGCGCGGAAAAAGAAGAAAAATCCAAAGATGTGGAGATCATGAGAAAGCTTGATGCCATGGAAGCGCAGGTCTATTTTGACGGCGGCGTTATCGAGGAAATAGGCGGCGGCAGATGGGGCATTAACACCGCAATATTCAGCGAGTTCTCTGACAGGCTTGAAGCAATAACCAACACCAGGGATGGCATCATCGAGTCCAAAAAGATACTTCAAGAAATAAGGGCTGTACTTGCCAGGGTAATGGGTCAGGCAGGCCCTTCTGTGTCTATGACGGCGGCTGATCTGGTGAGCCGCACTTCTCTGGCCGTTGCCCAGCAGATACTCGAGGCCCAGTTCGAAATGATGCAGACCATAACCCAGCGTCACAATGCCATGACATCTGCTCAGCTGCAGATGATCAAATCCATAATAAACAGCGCCATTGCTGCGGTACAGCTGGTCATGGACATTTGCAAGGCAGTGGATGGGGCCAAGATGAAAGACATACAAAAAGCTATGGCCAGGGACATGGCGGCAAATCCTGGTACCCAGCCTGGTGAGTCTTCCATCAAGGAATTAAAACAGCTACAGGCCCAGAATATTGCGCTTTCCTTCAGCCAGCTTGGCGTCAAGGCCTTTTCGATCGTTACCAACATGACGATCACCTATATTTTTGACGCCATTGAGGAAGAGTCCAGCGAAAAGCCTTCGGAAGGAAAGGTTTCCAAAGAAAAAGAAAAGGCGGATTCAAAGGGTGGAGATGCTGAATTGGGCGCTTCTCTTGATAAGCTAAGCTCATCCACCAATGCCTTAAGGAGCGCCACCGGAAGGATATCACTCGATATCCAGAACGTTGAGCTGGCGGCCCAGGCCGCGGGTGATCTGGTACAGGGTCTGGGAGAGCTGGTCAGGTTTGCGGCCGATGTCACCCGCCAGATAAGGATGACCCAGAATCAACTTGACAGGACCTCTACCATGGTCGAAAGGTCAAAGGAAATGGAAAAGGTCGCCAGGCAAAGGACCGAATTTGAGGAGTCGTTCAGTAAGCTTGAGAAAGAAAAAGAAAAACTGGTGACTGTCATGGCTTCTGCCAGGGATCTGCCGGCTCAGGAAAGCGCGGCCGTTATAAGAGAAGCAGTTCAATCTACTGTCAACAAGGCGCAGGAGCTGGTTTCTAATATGCAGACCCTGCAGGAGACCGTTTCCCGCGTGTCGGAAAGAACAGAGGTCCCTGCCATGCGGCCCGAAGTGACCATTGAGCAGCTTCAGGAACAGTTAAAGAAGCTCCAGGCTTTACCAGTTGCTCAGGGCAATGTTCAGCAGGTCGCTCAGGAGGCGGTAAAGATAGTCAACGAAATGCAGCGCTCGGTCTCTTCGGCGCAAGTGCTCTCACAGCTTGCCGAAGCACAGATAGAGCCTTCCAGGGTGGAGCAGATACAGGCCCAGAAAACCGCGCAGATACAGAAGGTGATCGAGCAGGCTTCGGGTAATAAAGAGCTTTCAAAGCTCAACCCAGAAGAGCTGCAGGACCTTTATGAAAAGCTGTACAAAGAAGAGTTCCTGCCGGAAAGGGACAGCCTGCAGGAAATAGTAAGGGACAGGAACACGGCGCTTAAAAAAGTAAGGGACGCGGTTGATCCTAAGGAAAGGTCCGAGGCTTCTGCCGAGCTTGACCAGTTAAGGAGTCAGGAAGGCGTTGTCAGACAGCGTATTCGGGCCTTCAACCAGGCGGTTGCAAAGATCAATAATGCTTATAAGGCTCAGACGGGAAAAGACCTTGAGCCTGTTGTGATCGCTGAAAAAGCTGCTCCGTCAGAAGCGCCCAGAAAGCCTGAAAATGCTTCCAAACCAGCAGAGCAGGCAAAAGAACAGTTCAAAACCCTGCTGGAAACCGTGTACAGGCCCAACCAGAAAGTGGTGGAAGGTGCTCAAAAGCTGCTGTCCTCGATCACACAGCACAAGGGCGAGCCTGCTATTGATGTGAACAAAGCTGTAGAAAGCATAAATATCCTTTTAGAGGGCAATATCTCTGAAGAGACCAGGATACAGCTTGAACAAATAAAAGAGCTTCTTACAAACGACAAGATCGAAGAGGCTTTTAACAAATTCAGCGAGATCAAACCTCAGCTTGGCAGTGAAGTTGCCATTGCCCGCGGCAACATCAGCGCTTTCAAGGCCAAAGCCAAGGAAATATTGCCAGGATCAAGCGAACTGATCGACAGGGATCCTGAAGCAGTGCTTAAAAGCCTGCAGTCAAAGAACGACGAAAAAACGAAAGAAGTCAGGGCTGAGATATCCGAAAGTTTGAAGGCTACACCTACAAAACATGATGTGCAGGCGAATGCTGCTCAGGTGGCCGCCGCTTCTAAACGCGACGAAGAAAAAGAGCTGAGCAAAAAAGACCTTGACGAATGGATGGAATTTGCGGTACAAATAGTTGATTCCGCTGCCAGCGATGTCAAGAAAATTGGCTTACTGCAAAAACAGCTTGACGAGCAGCGTAACAAAGAGCTGGTAAATGCCTGACAATCTTCAGCAAAAGCTTGACGATCTGAACAAGAAATTAGCCTCTCGTGTAAAAGAGGCTAAAATGCTTTTTGAGGGGCTTCAGCAAAAGAAAAGCGAGGTCGAGAACCTTTTCCTCGGCAAGGATAAATACAGGGACAAACCCGATATTGCCGCCCAGATGGCCGGATTGATCAAAGAAAAAAAGGCTGAGATAGAAAAGATAATGGCCAGGTTGAAAAAGATAGGTCAGGAGGGGGCTCTGGTCAAAAAGAAAATGGACGAGATCTATCATGAAATGCGGGAGATGGGAAAAAAGTCCAAAGTGATCGAGGCCCTCAAAGCCGCCAAACCTTTCAATATTGAAAATATGCTCAAAAAGGCCGAAAAACAGCAAGAAATACTAAAAGAGTGGCAAACCAAAGATAAAACTGGTCCACAGCCTGAGCCTATGCCTAAGCCTGCCCCGAGCTCCGCCGAGGGGTCTGCGCCTTCTTCTAAAAAGACTACGCTCCGCGACAAAGCCATGCAAGAACAAAAAGCCCAGCAGGAATTCCTCAGGAAAATGTCAAAGGGAAAGCGCGATTTTGGGGCGGCCTGATCAGCGGTTGGTCACTGTGAACTTGAATTTACCCAGTATCTGTTTGTCATTTGATGAGACCACAACCCCCGCATATACACCATAGGCAAGCTGTTCTCCAAGCATTGAAAGTGCGTTCCAGCGCACGCGATTATATCCGCGATGTCCGCCTTCCTGCCCCGAACTGATCACAAATCGTTTTACATTCGATCATGAAATATCCATAACGTATATTTCTATGTTGGCATCCTCGAGTAATTCATAGCCAATATCGAGATAAGTGTGTTCTCCCGGGAAGTATGGATTAGGATAGACGACCACCGGGCCTTGGAGACGGGCACCCGACACCTCAACTTCAAAACGGTCGATGATCTCTACGCCATCCAGGCTGTTGGCGCTTATTAGGAAAGTATGGGCGCCTTCAGGTATGGGGTCTGTCAGCCTTATCTCAAAGGATATTCTAGTTGAGGTCCCTGTGTCTCTCGATGAGGTGGAAAGCGTGCTGAAGCTTTCGATGGGATGTTCCGTCCTGGCGCCATTGTATTCGTCGATCAGGGTCAGGGTCCCTATATCTATACCGCTGCTGGCTTCAATATTGCCCGATATTACCGGCCTCTGGCTAACATATATCTTGCGGTCAGAAGAGTAGGGCACACTATTTATGGTTACATTGCTGATCCCGACACTTCCTTCTACCGTTATGAAGATCGTTTCGGATACGGATTCTGTCCCATCGGATACCATGAAGTAAACCTCATATTCACCAGCTGATCCAAAGACAGGTGTCCAGTTGAAAGAGTGCGAAGAAGTGTCAAATGTAGCGCCTTCCGGCAGGCTATCCGCAGAGAATTCCAGCTTATCTCCATTGGGGTCAGTGGCAGTTATTAAGAAAGAAAGTGCAAAGCCTTCTTTTACCGTTTGGCTGCCAATTGGAGTGATGATTGGCGGTATATTTTCCGAAGGGGGTAATGCTGGCTCCGGTGTTGGAGCTGGCTCTGGTTCAACTTCTGGCGCTGGTTCCGGTGTTGGTTCCGGCTCTGGTTCTGGGGTTGTGGGCTCTTCAACTTCTGGAGCTGTTTCGGGCGGTATTGCGGCTGCATTTATTACAATGGTTTCAGAATCACTTAGACTTCCATCGGAAACGGCGAAACTAACAAAATATGAGCCGGCCTGACCGATGTCCGGCATCCAGGAAAAGGACCTTGTAGAAGAGTTGAATGTCGCGCCATCTGGCAATCCAACTGCCGTGTAGGTTAAAGGATCGTTGTCTGGGTCAGTGGCAGATATGGTAAAACTGAGCGTCTCGTTTTCGTTAACAGTGCGATTGCCTACAGGATCAAGTGTCGGTGCCCGGTTGGGAGCAGCGGTGACAGTAACAACAAACGCTTGATCAGTAGAGCTTGATCCGTCGCTGACCCTCAAGGTGACGCTGAACGACCCTGCAGATGATGGCGTTCCGGAAAGCACTCTTGTTGCTGCATTAAAAGAGAGCCAGGAAGGCAGGGTTGGCGCAGAGTAGGTCAGGGTATTGCCGTCAGGATCAGAGGCGCTGGCGGTATAGGAATATGCCATGCCGACCGTGGCCGCAGTTACCGGAGTAGAGGTGAAAGAAGGCGCCCTGTTGACATTATTGACAGTAATGGTGATGGATTCAGAGTCGGTCAAACTTCCGTCGGAAACGGTGAAGGTAATGTTGTTGTAAGTGCCAGATTGATCATAGGTAGGCGTCCAGGAAAAAGTTCTGGTAGAAGCGTTGAAGCTTGCTCCAGACGGGAGATTGGAGGCGGAATAGCTTAAAGGGTTGTTGTCAGGGTCTGTGGCAGAGATAACAAAGCTAAGCG
>JAHJBW010000070.1 GCA_018813405.1 Candidatus Margulisiibacteriota bacterium
CCGCCGTAAAACACGATATTTATTTGCTTCTTTTGATATCCTTTTTTGTATTGATCAAAAAAATAGTTAACAGCTTTTTTTAAAAGCGGCCACGAAATTGTTTTTGGCTGATCAGCGCCGCCCTGATAGATAAAACAATATTTACAGCGCAAATTACACTTTAATGTGGGTATCACATAAAGGGTTGCCACGGATTCTTGTTTTCTTTTAAGGTTTCTAAAGTGGGCCAACCGCTTCTTCTCGTTGAAATCTTCCGGCACCAGGAACTTTAGCTGGATCAAGTCTTTTATAAGCGGGGTTTCGCTAATATCTGCAATTTCCCTGGCTATTTTGAACATATTAAAAACAGGCATGAGAGATGCGGGAAGAACATATCTATTTTGAGGGAAAAACGAATTTACAAGGAAAAAATGCCCTTTTTTCTCTGTTGCAATATATTGGGCGATCTGCCTATATTTCTGCCTGGATAATTTCATTTACTTCAATTAATATTATAGCCTGTATAACACAGAAAAACACCTTTGCAGAATGATACAAAGGTGTTTTTTTGAAACAGGTATTAATTATTGAGTGCAAGAACTTGAAAATCCGGCATAGCCTGGCATGGTCACTCTTTTTACGACCTTTGCGCCAGCCGCTTTGATCTTGGCCAATTGAGCCGGGCTCTTAACTTGTACTGTTACAAGTTCTCCCGCCTTGGTTTTTCCTAAGCTTTTCTTTGCTGCCATATAAATGTCACCTCCTCTTTTGTTGATACATTTTCCCTCATCACTGTTTTTCTGTCAAGCGGAATTTATGTTATAATCATACCATGCCTACCATAGTACACAAGTACGGCGGGACCAGCGTGGGGACCCCCGAAAAGATCAAGGCCGTCGCGGAATACGTGAAGAGCGTAAGGGACGCCGGCAATAGTGTTGTCGTCATTGTATCTGCCATGGGTCACACCACCGACGAGCTGATCGACTTAATGCACAAGATCGCTCCCAACCCCCATCCCCGCGAGTACGACATGCTGGTCTCGACCGGCGAACAAATTTCTGCCGCCCTGCTTGCCATGGCTCTGCAGGAGCTTGATTGCCCTTCGGTCTCGCTGACCGGCGGACAGGCGGGAGTGGTCACTGAAGATATTTATAAAAAAGCGCGCATAAAAGATATTAAGCTTGAAAGAATAAGGAAAGAGATCAAAGAAGGCAAGGTCGTTGTTGTCACCGGTTTCCAGGGAATTGACAGCAAGGGCGATATTATCACTATTGGCCGCGGAGGTTCCGACACTTCCGCCGTTGCCATTGCCGCCGCGCTCAAGGCCGACGTTTGCGACATCTACACCGATGTGACAGGGGTCTTTACCACCGACCCTCGCATCGTAAAAGAGGCCAGAAAGTTAAAGACCATCTCATATGAAGAGATGCTCGAACTGGCCAGCCTGGGCGCGCAGGTATTGCACCCGCGTTCGGTTGAATGCGCCAGCATATACGGCATAAAGATACACCTTCGTTCCAGCACCAGGCGGGACGAAACAGGCACCATAATCGAGGAGGCATCTAAAATGGAAAACAAGGAAGCGGTAAGGGGGATAGCGCTGGATAACAATATTGCCAGGATAGGGCTCTTAAAGATCCCCGACAGGCCGGGCACTGCGGCCAAAATATTCGGGGCCCTGGCGGAAGAAAAGGTCAACGTGGATATGATAGTGCAGAGCATCCACTCGGCAGGGACCCTGGCCGATATGGCCTTTACAGTTGAAAAACCCGACCTTAAAAAGGCCATGGAAATTGCCAAAAAAGTAGGGAAAGAACTAAAGGCCGAAGAAGTTATATCCGACCCGAATGTTTGCAAGGTATCTCTGGTCGGGATAGGCATGGTCAGCCAGCCGGGTACGGCCTCCAAAATGTTCGACGCGCTTGCGAAAGAAAAAATAAACATCGAAATGATAAGCACTTCCGAGATAAAGATCTCCTGTGTCATAAAAGAGGACGAAGGGAAAAAGGCCGTCCAGCTTTTGCATAAAACCTTTGGGCTTGATAAAATACCACAATAAATAATGTGGTATGAATATCTCTTATTGATCGTCATCTCCTATGCGGTG
Organism: Candidatus Margulisiibacteriota bacterium; assembly: GCA_018813405.1. Taxonomy (GTDB): domain Bacteria; phylum Margulisbacteria; class WOR-1; order XYC2-FULL-46-14; family JAHJBW01; genus JAHJBW01. Next base: position 2,090 of record JAHJBW010000070.1, read on the forward strand.
GGGTCTGTCCCCTACAGCCTTATCTTCTCAAGGATGTTTTCTCATGTCGATGTCCGTCAGGCGGGCACTAAAAATCTTGGCGCCACCAATGCCATGATATCAGGCGGCATCCGGGCGGGATTTTTTACACTGGTGTTTGACGTTGCCAAGGGCTATGGCCCTGTCTTTCTCGCGCAAATATGGATAGGCACTCCTCTGGCCCTGGCGCTGGCCGCGGTCTTTGCGGTAGTTGGCCATGATTTTCCATTCTATTTGAGGTTTAAGGGAGGCAAAGGCGTGGCGTCATCCGCGGGAGCTTTTCTGGCTATCGAGCCGTTGGTAGTAATGATCTGCCTGCCGATCTGGCTGGGAATATTGCTGGCGACGCGCTATTTTATTCTTAGCACCGTCCTAACCTTTCTCTTTATTGTCCCCGCGGCGGTCATTCTTCTAAGGTTAGATCCAGCCATTCTTGCGGCGGCGGTCGCGATCGGACTGCTTTCCCTTTTCCAGCACAGGAACGATCTCAAAAGGATCATTGAAGGCAAAGAGCCAGTAATATTTAAGATTCGATAATATAATACTTGATCTTCCTGCTGCCGAATTGCATTGCCTGTTTATAGCTGGGCATCCAGATATCAATCTTCCTGTGGTACCTTTTGTTCATGCGGTCTTCAACTATAAAGATCTTGTCGCCAAAACCTTCTATTTTTATCTTGGTACCTATAGGCAGGTGGTTGGCCGCAACTACGCCCCATCTGCAACGGGTCCCAGAGGCGGTTATCCATGGCGTAGAATCGGTCTGGGCCTCCAGCGAGTTATAGGCGGTGGCCATAACCTCGTCAGAAGCTACTATTCTGGGATATTTGGCGTTGCCCAGGCTGGAAAGGGACGAGGGGACAAAAATTAGCGCAATTATGGCAAAAATCAACAAAACACGGGATATTTTCATCTGTGATGCTCTCCTTTATAGGTTTGGCATTCAAAGGGGCCTTATACTATATATATCGTGTTAAGTGGGGCAAAAGTTGCATGGGGTATGCTATAATTATCATGTTGATCGGGGCGTGGCGCAGCTTGGATAGCGCACTCGCTTGGGGTGCGAGAGGTCGGCCGTTCGAATCGGCTCGCCCCGACCATTTTCCAATACTTGAGCAATCGGGGCGTAGCTTAGCTTGGTAGAGCGCAGCGTTCGGGACGCTGAGGTCGCTGGTTCAAATCCAGTCGCCCCGATTTTTACTCTGGGTTCTCCGCCAGAGGCGGATCCGCCTTTGGCGGAAAATCCCGCTGCTCCGATTTCTTTTAAGCCCTGGTTCCTTTTTTAGATCGCAGCGAGGCAGAGGTCGTCTTTTTGGCTTCCGGCTTGGCCTCGCTTAGAATGTCGTGTATCTCGGTGAGGGCTTCCTTTAATGTGACGCCTGTTTTCTTTACGCTTTTTAGTCTCTTCTTATTCATGAACCAAACCCTCCATTTTTAGAATGACAGCTGGAACGATGAGGTAATGTTCATCTGGTCCTGCCCGGCATCAGTATTATCTATTATCCTTGCAACGTCAAGGTTCCAGTAGCCGGATTCAAATATTGCCAGCGATGAATTGAAGCCGATCTTGTTGTTGATATTGTCACCCAGCATATTGACCGTGGCAATATCCAGGCCCAGAACAAAAGAGGGGGCGGGATTGACCCTGGTCTTTATAAGCACGCTTTCTGTTCCTCGCTCCGGCCCCAGCGCGGAGGGATTGGCCAGGCTGCTTAAATAGTAGTCTTCTCCCAGCTTCTGATACCCTAATGAAAAAGTGACGCCATAGTTTTGGGCCACATAGGTGATCGTGTATTGTTCCGCCTGTGTGTCATCGACGGTCGTGACCCCCAATGGCCACAGGGCGTCAGGGTTGCTAAAGGTCAGGATGGCCTTTTCCGCGGTAAGCTCAATTCCCTCGGGCAGATATATCTTCAAGCCAAGATATCCCTGAGAAACACTGGTAGACAGCAATGAAGCAAAGTCGGGGTCGGGAAGGTCGGTAATAAGACTGCCGCCTCCCAGTATCTCGAGCCAGCTTAAATATTCCGGAAGGCGCGGGCTTATGCTAACTATGCCGAAACTTGAGTCCTGTTTAATGTCGCCCAGATACCAAAACTTGCCGCCGGCAACCTTTAATGCTAATGGAGCGCTCAAGGAATCAACTATTATCATATCGGAGGCGGTATCCACGAAAAGGGTGTTGCCAAAGGGAGTATAGCCTTCGTAGAGGCTTGATCTCCCGCCCTGTAAAACCAGAGAGCGTTCCAGGTTGTTGGCAACCACATAGGCCTGATCTATGTAAGGCGAGATCGCCGTTGTCTGCCCAAAATCGTAGCTGGCGGTCAGGGAGGCGTATCCCAAGAAGAAGCTGCTGACCTGCCTGTTGACAGAAAAAGCGATCGACTGCGAAGCCGACAGGTTGTAGATGTCCTCTCCCGGGGCGTTGCCGTTGGCCGTCTGGCTGGCGGACAGAATAGTGTTGAGCGAGGTCAAAAAGCCAAAGTCCGCGGGTGGCGCGGCCATTTCCTTTCTTTCTTCCCTTAATTTTAGGACCACGGCCTTTATCAGGTTGACCGTAAAATCGCATAGCTCATACCTGTCCACAAACTCCTTGCCCTCGAACTGCTCTTCCGCGCCGCCCTCAAGCACGTTCAGGGCTATCAATTTTTGGACGGCCGGATATGCGAAATTGTTGCTGGGAACGTCGGGGAACCCCTCATAGCCGGGGGCTTCTTCGAACGCTGTCACCCCCTCAAGGACTTGCTCTATGGCGGAAAAAACAAAATATACAAGTTGATATCGGTTGATCCTGCGGTCTCCATTGAACAGCTCCTGACGGTTGCCAGCAGTTAAAACGTCGATATCTATCAACTTTTGAATGGCCGGATAGGCAAAATTGGTAACAGGCACATCTTTATAGGAAAGAGAGAAGGGTGCTTCTCTGAGGGCGCCTTTGTCGCCCATTACTATCGCCTCAATGATCTTGCTTATAAAGTCGGTCATCAAGTACCTGTTGATAAGTTTGTCCCCGTTAAAATCCTGGCCGGGCAGGGGGTGAAGAATGCCCGTCTCGGCCAGTTCCGCGATAGCAGGCGCCGCGAAATTGTCGTCAGGCACATCCGGATATGGAATGGAAACCAGCTTTTTTACGGTCTGGTTCTCTTTCAGAAAATACAGGCTGCGAACAGCAAAAGTCACCATTTGGTAGCGGTCCACCGGCTTTGACCCGCCAAAAAGGCCTGCGCCGTCCAAAAGCCCTGCGGCTATCAGCTTTTGAAGGTATTGATAGCAGGCCTCGTTTTGGGCGACGTCGGCATAGCCCCTCCTCCCGGGAGCCAGGGCAAGCTGTTCGTTCAGCGCCTTTTCAATAAAGGCCGCGTAATATATATAGAAAAGACTTCGGCTTAACTTCTGGCTGCCGTTAAAGGGCGTGTCCGGCTCAACATTTAACATCCCCAGCTTTACCAGGTCTTCAACTGCTTTGTACGCGTAATGCCCGGTCGGGATATCGGAGTAAAAGTTCAAGAGCGGCATTGATTCCAGCTCCCGGGTCATTCCCAACTGCTCAAGCGTGCGTTCCAGTATGACCGCCAGCTGGTACTTGTTGACCAAAGCTTTGCCGTTGAATTTTTTTTCGGCGCTGATAAGGCCGTTCTTATACGCGTCCTGCACGGCTGGATACGCCCAGTGATACCTTGAAACATCGCTGAACGCGCCAAAGCATGGCAGCGCGAAAAATAGGGCAATTATGCAGATGAGAGCCTTCTTTTTCACGGCGATATTATATCACAGCCCGGCTTGATATTTCCTGCCTGTTATTATATACTTTTAATATATGGATGCCAGGAATAAAAGAAAGAATCCAAAATACTATTCCTTGCTGTTGATACCCCATGATTCAGGGAAGCCCCTAATAACGCTAAAACTACCCCAGCTTTTGGTCAGAAGCCTGGCAGTTTTTGCCCTGTTTTCTGTGCTGGTGGTCTCGGGATCGGTATTCTATTCTACATTCATATCGGGCAAGCTAATTCATTACAACAGGGTGGTTTCGCGGAACGCCGAACAAAACAAAAAGATCAGCAGTTTTGCTTCTGAGACGACCCTTATTAGAAATGAACTTCAAAGCATTTTGGACGAGAACAATAAATTAAGGGAAATGCTTGGCCTGAAGGTCAACAAGACCAAAATATATGAGCCCGGCAAGATAGAACTTTTTAATTCAGAAAAGCAGAGCCGGATCAAAAACACCAAGCTGGCGATGCTTGAGGAAAAGATCGAAAAGGACCTGAAGCTGTCCCAAAAAGAAGTGCGGGACAGCAAAAAAAGCCTGGACGAGCTCAAGGCCAGGGTAAAACACCTCCTAAATAAAATTGCCTCCGCGCCATCAGTATGGCCCCTGCATGGCAGGATAGTTTCTGTCTACGGGTACCGAAACTATCCCTGGAGGGGCTTTCACAGCGGCGTCGATATTTCGGGCGCTTATGGCACGCCTATCAGATGCACTGCGCCGGGGGTGGTCTCTTTTGTGGGCTGGCGCAATGGTTATGGAAAAATTGTCGAGATAAATCACAGTGACGGGTTGTCCACACTCTATGCCCATCTTTCAAAGGCCGCGATCGCGGCCGGCACCAAGGTTGAAAGACAGCAAGTGGTTGGCTATGTCGGCACCACCGGCTATTCGACCGGTCCCCACCTGCATTACGAGGTAAGGAAATGGGGCGATACCATTAACCCTGCCGGCTTTTTAAATCTTGACATAAGGACGGCGAGCAAATACTTGTGATGAATAAAAAGGCCGAAACTATAAACTCAATAATCGGTGAAGGTGTTGCTCTAAAAGGAGAGATACGCTCTCCCGGCACTATCCACATTTCAGGCAGGATCGAAGGAGTGGTTGACAGCGACGGTGATGTTTTCGTAAGCAGCAAGGGCCATGTCCTGGGCAACATATCCGGCAAAAAGGTGGTCGTTGCAGGCAAAGTTGACGGCGACATATGTGCCTCTCAGGGGCTGGACATCAACAAGTCCGGGTCTGTTAACGGGGAAATAACTACCGACCGACTTATCATTGAAGAGGGATCCGCATACATTGGACGCGTAAAGGTTAAAACCCCTGTGGAAGTTAGCAGCAGCTGATGCCCCTTTATATTTGCGCCACTCCCATTGGCAATCTTGAGGATATAACCTTTCGCGCCTTGCGCATCCTGAAAGAGGTGGACATCATTGCCGCCGAGGACACGCGGCACACAAAAAAACTGCTGGACCACTATGACATAAAGACCCCGGCAACTTCATATCACAAATTCAACATCAAGGCCAAAACAGCATATCTTATTGATCTGCTTAAGGCGGGGAAGAACATTGCCCTGGTGTCCGACTCGGGCACGCCTGCGATTTCTGACCCAGGCTGTGAGCTGGTTCAGGCCAGTATTGAGCAGGGGATACAGGTTGTTACTATTCCGGGACCCTCTGCGGTGATCGCCGCGCTTTCCATTTCCGGGCTTCCCACCGACAGCTTTTCTTTCGTTGGCTTTCTGCCTAAAAAGCCCGGCAAACGGCGAAAAGCGCTCGAAGGTTTGCAACAGGCCGGGGGGACTGCTATCATATATGAGTCGCCTTTCCGCCTGACCAAAACACTGGAGGCTGTCGTAGAGGTGTTAGGAGAATCCGTGCCTGTGGCAGTGGCCAGGGAGTTAACCAAAAAATTCGAAGAGGTCATAAGGGGAAGCGCCAGGGAGGTGAAAGAACACTTTTTAGTAAAGGCCCCAAAAGGAGAGATCGTTCTTCTTATAGATCTTGAACATGCGGCTCAGTCGGGAGAGATGTAAACGGTTTTGCAGGTTCTATTCCTGCCTTGTTCAAGTGAGCGTTTCCGGGTTTTCCCCGAAAAATCTATACGTCATTATTTTACAATGGAGGTATAGGTTGCAATGTTAAATGTTAAATGTTTAATGTCAAATGTTGGAAAATTAATTCTGATCCTATTTCTATTCCCTTCTGTTTCTTATGCTATTGAGATTCCCACCTATATCGGCACCGAGGTTGTGGTCACGGCGTCGCGCAGGCTTGAGCTTAAATCCCTTTCACCCTGGGCTACTTCTGTCATCAGCGAAAGGGATGTCGCGACCTCCGACGTGCTGACCGTCCCCGAGATACTGGAAAGCGTCCCCGGGGTTGACATGATCTCATACGGTTATCTGGGCGATATTTCCTCTATCCGCATCAGAGGGTCTTCTTCCCAGCAGGTGCTGGTGCTGGTCGACGGGCAAAGGATAAATTCCCCTCTTTTTGGCGGGGCCAATCTGTCCACCCTTATGATGGACGATGTTGTAAGGATAGAGGTGGTACGCACGCCGCTTTCTGTCCTCTATGGGTCGGACGCGGTGGGTGGCGTGGTCAACATCATCACCAGGACCCCGTCCAAGATGGGCAACATATTGTTCAGGTCATCATCCTATAATACTCAAAAGTTCCGCTGGGCGTACGGAGATCAAAACGGCCTGCTTTCCTATTTTGTTTCCATCAACCAGATAAGTTCTGATGGCTTCAGGACCAACAGCTCCTTTTCCTCGTTCAACAATGATGTCACCCTGGTGTGGGATCCCACCAACAAGGCCCGCATAAGCCTGGACAGCACCTTCTTCAATGGCGACAAGAGGGTTCCCGGCTCTGCCACCTTTCCGTCTCCCAACGCCAGCCAGAAGGACGTGCGCAGTCTGATAGGCGTGGCCGCGCGCCTGAAGGTGAACGATAGATTTGGACTGAGCGGCAGGATCTATCAGGACTACGAGAAGAACGCTTATAACGACCCCGATTTGGCGGCCTGGGGACTGGCCACCGGATATGAGAACCTCACGTATGTGAGGGGGATCGAGCTACAAAAAAATCTTATTATCGGACAGAACAACATAATCGGCGGGATTGAGGCTCGCCAGGACGAAGGTGTTAGCAGCAGCATTGGGGGATCACGCTCCATTAATAATATCGCGATCTACGGCCAGGACACTTATGGGCCGGTGGAATTCGGGATCAGGGGAGATATGCACTCCGTTTCAGGCTCCTCGCTTTCTCCACGCATGGGTGTTAAGCAGTGGATCAATCCGGCCTTTGCCATGAGCCTGACCTATGCCACGGCCTTTAGAACTCCCAACCTCAACGAGCTTTTCGGCTACTATCCCCCCAGCTGGGCAGGCGGCCTGCCTTATGCCGGCAATACATCTCTTCAGCCCGAGCGCGGCCAGATGGTGGACCTGGGCATGGAATTCCATCCCTGCCCGACCATTATAAGCCAGCTTACCCTGTTCTTTGGAGAGACATCAGACCTTATCACCACCTCCTGGCCGCTTAATGCCGCCGGGACGGCTTACTCGCCGGTCAATATCGACCGCTCGACAAAGCAGGGGATCGAGCTTGAGATGGAAAAGAAGATCAGCGAGTTCAGCAAGGTGGCTTTCAACGGCACCTATCAAAAGGTCGTGGACAACAGCACGGGGCTTCAACTGGACTATGTGCCCGAGAACAAGGCAAACCTCTCGGTCAATATTGGCGAGAAGGACCAATGGCTGAACGTGGCCGTAAGATATGTGGGGGAGAGGAATTATACCGATTTTCTTACAGCCAGCCGAATGGCGCTTCCGGCCTATGCACTGCTGGATGTCTTTGCCGGCAAGGATTTTGGAGCGCTTGGCTTTAGCTTTGGCGTAGAAAATCTTGCCGATACGCAATATTTCGAGATAGCCGACTACCCCATGCCTGGCAGGAGAGTTTCCTTTGGATTGAATTATGATATAAAATAGTCTACCATGTACCATGTGGTACATGGTTATAATAAGGAGTTGATCACTATGTTCAAAGAAAGATCCATTGTAAACACATCTGTATTCATATTGGCCATTCTGGTAGCAGTGAGCTTTGCCTACCGGTACCGGCCCGTGTCTGCCCCGGCCACGCTTTCTGTTACCGCCCCGCTCGAGAAGGCCGCTGTGTCAGAAGCTCCGGCAGTTAATACCCTGAGGTCCATTGCTTCTGCCAGGGTCATATCTAATCCTGTGTCTGATCCTACGCCTAATTCCACCCCTGTCCCCGTTGTCCCTCCGACACTGCTTTCCAGGGTCCTGCCTGTTTATCCGTCAGGCGCGCAGACCGCCGGTATTGAGGGCACGGTTGTGATACGGGCTTTGGTCAGCGTTTCGGGTATGGTAGAATCTGTGGAAATAAAAACTTCCTCCGGCAGCGGGCTTCTGGATTCTTCTGCCGCTGACGCGATCTCGAAATGGGAGTTTTCTCCGGCAACCCGGGCTGGCGCTGTTCTGGCCAGCTGGTACGAAGTCCCGGTAAGGTTCGCATTAGAGGATTAAATTGTGGCTCTAGAAGGGCTGGGAAGAATGCTAATCTACATCGGTTCGGTCATAGTGGTGATCGGCAGCCCTTTCGTATATTTTCGCATTCAAGCCACCTCCCTACCATCGTGAGCC
>JAHJBW010000071.1 GCA_018813405.1 Candidatus Margulisiibacteriota bacterium
ATTTATTTCTCTTATGTGTTCTCGGGCTTTATGGCAAAACCGGAATGGGCGTCAGTGGCTTATCACAGCTTTGTGCCTACTTTCTATCTTGACCGCAACTTCATTATCCTGGCCATTGCCATGATCGGTACCACCATTACACCGTGGATGCAGTTTTACCTGCAGTCGTCGGTCGTCGAAAAAGGGGTGCGCCTGCGGCACTATCGTTTTCAGATATGGGACGTGGTGCTGGGGTCTGTTGTGGCGGTAATGATCGCCGCTTTCATTATTATAGCCTGCGGCGCCACCCTGTACCAGCATGGCATCAAGGTACACGAGGCTGGCGATGCCGCGCTGGCGCTGGTGCCAATAGCCGGCCGTTTCGCGGGGGCGCTTTTTGCTCTGGGGCTTTTTGCCTCCTCGACCCTGGGCGCTACCATACTGCCGCTTTCTTCTTCTTATGCCATATGTGAAGCTTTTGGCTGGGAGAATGGGGTAAGCAAAAAGTTCTCCGAAGCGCCGGTGTTTTTTATCCTTTACACTTTTCTTATAATGTTGGGAATAGGGGTGGTCATGATACCCAACATCCACCTTATTTCCGTCATGGTGTTTTCTCAAGTGACCAATGGCATACTACTGCCTTTTATCCTAATATTTATGCTGGTGCTGGTCAACAACAAGCGCCTCATGGGGGACCACGTCAACTCAAAGACCTATAATTTTATCGCCTGGCTCACCGTCATGGCGCTCATCTTCCTGACCATCATATTGCTTGTCTTCACTTTTATATAGTATAATCAATCTATGTTCAATAAGATACTAATAGCTAACAGGGGAGAGATAGCGGTGCGCGTCATTCGCGCCTGCCGCGAGATGGGCATAAAGACCGTGGCGGTCTATTCTGAGCCCGATGCCGACTCCCTTCACGTCAAGCTGGCCGACGAGTCCTATTGCATAGGGCCAGCCACGCCGGCTTCCAGCTATTTGAATATCCATGCCATCATCAGCACTGCCGAGATATCCGGCTCTGAAGCCATCCACCCCGGCTACGGCTTTTTGGCCGAGAACGCCAAATTTGCCGAAGTTTGTGAAGACCACAAAATAGTCTTTATTGGCCCCCACCGCGATGCTATCCAGAAGATGGGCGACAAGTCCACGGCCAAAAATACCGTGCGCGGCGCGGGCGTCCCTGTCGTTCCCGGCTCGGACGGCAATGTCGACGAAGCCGAGGGCCGGTCGGTAGCCGAAAAGATCGGCTACCCCGTGCTTATCAAGGCCACCGCGGGCGGCGGCGGCAAGGGTATGAGGGTGGTCCAGAACGCCGACGAATTCTCCCGGCTTTACCAGACCGCCCGGAATGAGGCCGGAGCGGCCTTTGGCAATTCCGAGGTCTATCTTGAAAAGTTCATCATCAACCCGCGCCATATCGAAGTGCAGATACTGGCCGACAAGCATAAAAATATTATCCATCTGGGCGAGCGCGACTGCTCTATACAGCGCAGGCACCAAAAACTGCTCGAAGAATCTCCCTCGCCTGCCATAAACAACAAGACAAGGGAAAAGCTGGGCAAGGCCGCGGTGCAGGCGGCCCGGGCGGTCAACTATTACTCTGCCGGCACGGTCGAGTTCATTTACGACGACAAGACCGGCCGCTTCTACTTTATGGAAATGAACACCAGGGTCCAGGTCGAACACCCGGTCACTGAAATGGTCACCAAAATGGACATTATCAAAGAGCAGATCCGCATAGCGGCGGGCGAGGCGATGAAAATAAGGCAGAAAGACGTGCGGTTCCACGGCCATTCCATAGAATGCCGCATCAATGCCGAAAACCCGGACCGCAACTTCATGCCGTCTCCGGGGGAAATATCCGTTTACCTGGCGCCCGGTGGACCCGGCATCAGGGTCGATTCGCACGCGTACCCCGGCTACAAGGTACTGCCGCACTACGACTCGCTGGTGGCCAAGCTTATTACCTGGGGCAACAACCGCGGTGAGGCCATCGAAAGAATGCACCGCGCGCTCGACGAATACGCCATTGACGGCATACATACCACTATTGATTTTCACAAAAAGGTCCTGCGCGACCCGTCCTTTGTAAGCGGGAATTTTTCCACCAATTTCGTCAACGAATTCCTCGGGAAAAAGTAATTATGGGTAAACGATCTACTTCACGCAGGGTAGCAATGCAGGCCATATATCAGGCCGACATGGCCGGCATCTCGATCGACGAGGCGCTCAACAACATCTTTGACCAGGAGCAGTTCATTGACGAGACTAGGGAATTTGCCCTGGACTTGGCCACCGCGGCGCTTGGCAGAAAAGACGAGATCGACGCCATAATCGCGAAGTACTCTAAGAACTGGCCGCTGGAGCGCATGAATAAAGTGGATAAAAGCATTTTAAGGCTGGCGATATACGAGATCATTTCCGGCGAGATGGCGCCTTCGATAGTCATAAACGAAGCGCTTGAGCTGGCCAAAAAATACTCCGCCAACGAATCGGCCAAGTTCATAAACGGCATTCTGGGCGCGTTTGTGAAAGAGCGGAATTGATTGAAAAACCTCCTCTTTTCTGATAAAATTATGATATGTTCACCGGTATTATCGAAGAGGTCGGGGTGGTTTCTTCACTGATAAGAAGATCTTCCTTCTTACGATTGTCCATCTACGCCAAAAAAGTCCTCCAGGACCTGCGCAACGGCGACAGCATTTCCATTAACGGCATTTGCCTTACCGTGGCCGACATGGGCCGCAACAACTTTAGCGTCGATGTTTCCGAAGAGACCATGCGCTCTTCCAGCATAGTTCTGCTAAAGATAGGGGACAGGGTCAACCTTGAAAGGGCCCTGCTGGTGGGCGGCAGAGTGGGCGGACACCTAATTTCCGGCCATATTGACGGCGTGGCCGAAATAAAGGGCAAGATCAAAAGGGGCGATGGCATAGAAATGCAAATGTCCCTGCCTTCGGATTTCATGAGGTTCCTGGTGCCCAAGGGCAGTATCGCCCTGGACGGCGTAAGCCTGACCCTGCAAAAGGTTACTGACCAGGGTTTTTCTATCATGCTCATTCCCCAGACCATCAAGACCAGCGTGCTGGCGCAGAAGAACATCGGCTCAAAGGTAAATTTTGAGATCGACATGATCTCTAAATATGTCGAAAAACAGCTTGGCGGAGGTCCCGTGTCGGACACCGAAAAAGTGATGTTCAACTCTGGTTTTCTCCCCATAGGCATTGTCGATAACTAATAAATTAAAATGTTCAACTCAATAGAAGAAGCAATACAAGACATACAGAACGGCCGCATGGTAATAGTGGTTGATGACCAGGGCCGTGAGAACGAGGGCGATCTGGTCATGGCCGCGTCAAAGGTGACGCCGGAAGCCATAAACTTTATGATCACCCACGGCAAGGGGCTGGTCTGCGTGCCGCTCTGCGCCGAAAGGGCGTCCGAGCTAGGCCTGGCCCCCATGGTACAGGACAATCAAGAAGCCATGCGCACCGCCTTTACCGTTTCGGTCGATGCCGCGTCGTCTTTCGGCGTCAGCACCGGCATCTCGCCCGCGGACAGGGCGCGCACGGTCGAGGTGCTCATCAATCCGTCCAGCAAGCCTACCGACCTGTCCAGGCCGGGACACGTTTTCCCTCTAAAGGCCGAAAAGGGCGGCGTGCTGAAAAGGGCGGGCCACACCGAAGCCGCTGTCGACCTGGCGCAACTGGCCGGGCTTTACGGCGCGGGCATCATCTGCGAAATAATCAGGGAAGACGGCAAAATGGCGCGTGTCCCCGACCTGGTCGACTTCGCGAAGAAGCATAATTTAAAGATCATTACCATAGCTGACCTTATCAACTACCGCGTAAAAAAAGAAAAACTGGTCCGCAAGATATCCGAAGCCGACCTTCCCACGCGCTGGGGTTCGTTCCGCGCCGTGGTATACGAGGATGTGCTTGGCGGCGACAACCACGTGGCCCTGGTCAAGGGCAGTATGCTGGGCGCCAAAAATGTGCTGGTAAGGGTCCATTCCGAATGCCTGACGGGCGATGTTTTCGGTTCTCTGCGCTGTGACTGCGGCGAACAGCTGGTCAAAGCGCTTGAAAAGATCGAGTTTGCCGGACAGGGCGTTGTGCTTTACATGAGGCAGGAAGGCCGCGGCATAGGATTGGCCAACAAAATAAAGGCCTATGCCCTGCAGGATGCCGGCCGCGATACTGTCGAGGCCAACCACGACTTGGGATTTGCCGCCGACCTGCGCGACTATGGCACCGGCGCGCAGATATTGGCCGACCTTGGGCTTACCAGCATCAGGTTGTTGACCAACAATCCGCGCAAGATCGTAGGACTTGAAGGTTATGGCCTTAATGTGGTGGAAAGGATCCCCATCGAATGCGAGGCCAACGAATATAATCGCGATTATCTGATGACCAAATGTTCCAAGATGGGACATATTATGAATACTCTAAGAGGAGGAGTGCAAAATGGTTAAAATAATAGAAGGAAAGCTGGACGCGGGGAAACACAAGTTCGCTATCGTGATAAGCAGGTTTAACGACCTGGTATCAAAAGGCTTGCTTGGCGGGGCGGAAGACTGCCTAAAAAGGCACGGTGCGGCAGAAGACAGTATTGATGTAGTCTGGGTTCCTGGCTCATTTGAAATACCCATCGTGGCCAAAAAACTGGCGGCAAGCAAGAAATACAGCGCCGTCATATGCCTGGGCGCGGTCATAAGGGGAGCGACACCGCACTTTGAATATGTGGCCGCCGAAGCCGCCAAGGGCGTGGCGCAGGTCTCTTTGAGCACCGACGTTCCCGTGGTATTTGGGGTTTTGACCACCGACACTCTCGAGCAGGCGCTTGAAAGGGCGGGAGCAAAACCCGGCAACAAAGGCTTTGCGGCCGCGCTGGCGGCGATCGAGCTGGCAAATCTAAGCGAATTGTTGTAAAATTAGCGAGAAAGGGGATCAGAACGTGGCTAGAGTATTATTTGAAAATGTTTGGAAGAAGTTTGGCGATGTTGAGGCGGTCAAGAATATTAATATGGAGATCAAGGACATGGAGTTTTTGGTCCTTGTCGGCCCGTCTGGCTGCGGAAAGACGACTACTCTCAGGATGATAGCCGGGCTTGAAGAGGTCTCTGAAGGCAAAATATTCATTGGCGACCGGCTCATTAACGATGTTCCTCCCAAAGACAGGAACATTGCCATGGTCTTTCAATCCTACGCCCTTTATCCCCACATGAAGGTCTATGACAATCTCTCTTTCGGACTGCGCTTGCGCGGTATACCGAAAAAGGACATCGACGAGCGCGTGGCCCACGCGGCCGACATTTTGGGCCTGACCGAGCTTTTGGACAGGTATCCCAAACAATTGTCAGGCGGCCAGAGACAGCGTGTGGCGCTGGGACGCGCCATAGTGCGCCAGCCGCAGGTATTCCTTATGGATGAGCCGCTTTCTAACCTTGACGCCAAACTGCGCGTACAGATGCGCGCCGAACTGCAAAATCTGCACCGCAGGCTGAAGACCACCATGGTATATGTTACCCATGACCAGGTCGAGGCCATGACCCTGGGACAGAGGATAGCGGTCATCCTTAACGGTGAGCTTCAGCAGGTGGAAAATCCCATCTCGGTCTACGAAAAGCCCGTCAACAGGTTTGTTGCCGGTTTTATCGGCAGTCCGCCCATGAACTTTGTAAAGGGTATTGTAAAGAAAGAAGACCAGTCAATATTTTTTGAGTGTGAAAGTTTTACTGTCCCTGTTCCCAAAGACCTGGGGCAGTATGTCGAACCTTATGCCGGTAAAGAGATCATGTTCGGCATTCGCCCGGAAGACATATGGGACTCCGCGTCGGCGGGTTGGATACAGGAAAAGGTCGCGCTTGAAGCGCAGGTCGATTTCCGCGAGCTTATGGGGTCAGAGACCTATGTGTACGTGAAGGTGGGACAGACCCCCCTAACGGCCAGGATAAGCTGGATGCATGACGAAATATCGGGCAGCAAGCTCGATGTAGTGCTTAACTTAAGAAAACTGCATTTCTTTGATATTGACACGCAAAAAGCTATTGTGTAGCAGGCATCAAGGGATATTGGGATCGAGGCATCGAGTGGAAGAACATCTGATATTTGAACTTAGCATTCCTGATCGCAAGGGTTATTCTTTACCCGAGTGTGATGTCCCGCAACAAGACCTGGAAAAGCTAATTCCTCCTTCTCTGCTGAGAAAAGAGCTCAACCTCCCTGAAGTTTCCGAAGTTGATGTGGTACGGCATTTCACCGGGCTTTCGCGTAAAAATTTTGGCGTTGACAGCGGGTTCTATCCACTGGGCTCCTGCACCATGAA
>JAHJBW010000072.1 GCA_018813405.1 Candidatus Margulisiibacteriota bacterium
ATACGGGCATTTTTGTCAGGAAGTTTGGAAATCTCTTCAATCTTTTTGCCAGCCATTTCCCTGACAAATTTGTCGATCCTGGCGTCAGGCTTATGAAGCTCAACTTTTATCTTTTTTTTGCCGGCCTTTTGGGTCAGGTCTTCTTCCAGTTTAATGATCTTTTTGATCAATTGGTGGGCTTCTTTTATGGCTTCAACGATATCTTTTTCAGGCACCTCGTCCGCCCCAGCCTCTATCATCATGATCTTGTCTTTTGTCCCCGCCACCACCAGGTCCAGGCTGGATTCCTGCATTTGAGCGGTAGTTGGGAAAAGAATGAACTTGCCGTCCACCCTGGCCACACGTACTCCGGCAATAGGCGTATCAAAAGGTATGTCCGACAGACAAAGGGCTGCCGAAGAGCCGATGTTAGCCAGAACGTCAGGCGGGTTTTCCTGGTCAACGGACAATGGAGTAACGGTTATTTGAACATCGTTCCTGAATCCGTCAGGAAAAAGCGGCCTGATAGGCCTGTCAACCCTGCGCGAAGTTAAGATAGCCGATTCGGTGGGCCTGCCTTCCCGTTTGAAAAAGCCGCCAGGTATTTTGCCTATAGCGTAAAGTTTTTCCTCGAAATCTACCAGAAGAGGGAAAAAGTTCATACCAGGTCTGGGGGAGGCTGAAATTGTCGCGGTGGAAAGCACCATGGTGTCGCCAAGTCTGGTGATTACCGCCCCGCCTGCCTCTTTCGCCATCTGTCCTGTTTCAAGGGAAAGTATCCGTCCGTCGCCAATATCCAGTTCTACTTTTTGTATCATCTAAGTCCTAAGCTCTCTATAAGCTGTTTATATCTATTGAGGTCTTCCTTTTGCAGGTACTTGAGCAGCTTCTTCCTTTGCCCGACCAATATAAGCAGGCCTCTCCGGCTGCTATGGTCCTTGTTGTGCGTCTTTAAATGCTCTACCAAAGAGCCTATACGCTGGGTTAGTAGTGCGACTTGCACCTCGGGAGAGCCGGTATCGCTTTGATGTTTTTTGTATTTCTCGATTACTTCGTTCTTTGTCATTTCTTACTCCTTTATTGTAGCATAAAAAAAAATCTTTGACAATATCAAATTCTCTCCAGGTCCTTCTTTATTTGTTTCTTTAGCTCCTCGGTGTCCGTGAACTGTATCTCATTGCGCAGTCTCCTTAATATCTCCACCTTCAAATTTTTGCCCGTCAGGCTAAGCTTTGCGCCGGGAAAGTGGACCTCGACCAGCGTGGTCGGGATACCGCCAAAGGTGGGACGCGTGCCTATGTTTATGGCGCACTTTTTCCCATTGCATCTTCCGGCATAAACCCCGTGAGCCGGTATCAGCTTGTGGGGGTCCATTTTTAAATTGGCCGTTGGGAACCCTAATTTACGGCCCACGCCTTTGCCCCTTACGACTTTACCGCTGATCTGGTAAGGATGTCCCATCATCCGGACAACCTTATTTAGATCGCCCGCGCCTATCAACTCGCGCAGTCTCTTGGATTTAACTATCTCCCCCTCTATTTTGAAAGCCGGCACAATGATCACCTCAAACCCATAATCTTGTCCCAGTTCTTTAAGCTGAGAGGCATGTCCCAGCCTTCCCCATCCAAAAGCGAAATCATATCCCACAAAGACATGGCCGGCCCTGAACTTTTTGACTATGAACTTCTCGACGAATTCCTGATAAGAAAGATTTTGCAAGCCTTTGTCAAAATGGATGATCTTGACATCGTCCACGCCAAGGCGCTTTATGCGCTCCACCCTTTCCTGGAGCGTGGTCAGAAGTTTTAGTCCCCTCTCCGGTATGATAAATTGCTGGGGGTGCGGCTTGAATGTTACCGCATAGCAGGGAAGCTTGTTCCTGCGGGCAAAGCTTACCGCCCTGTCAAATATTTTTTTGTGCCCCTTATGGACGCCGTCAAATGTCCCCAGCACTATGACAGGTCTTTTCATTACTGAAAAAACCTTTGCACAAAAACAGTTACCATTTTAATGTAGTACGCTCCGGGTAGAAAGAACATTTGTGAAAGGATCAGGGTGCCAAACAGCCTGCCCAGCACTATGTAAAAGACCACCGCCCTGACATCGTTAATGGGGCGCTTTCCACGCGCGGCCTGGTCGGTAATGTGTGCCGCCACAGGATCGACCATGGTGGTGAACAATATGGTCGCGATGCCGTTGACGATACCGGAAAGCTGAGTGGCGGTTACCCGGAATTGAGGGATAAGGGCGCCGGCAAAAAGAGAGCAAAGAACTCCGATGGCATATATGGATACCATAAAAACATTGAGTACCAGGAAAGTTTTCGGTATGCCCTGCAGGGAAAGGTTCATGAAAGATTCTTTGGCCGGCAGCCTGAAGCAACGGGCGACTTCCATCATATTCCTGGGATGGAACGACGAAATTATCAGCCGCGGGACGGAAGCATGCTTTTCAAAGCGGTAAATGGCTTTTGTGAAAACGGCAACCATAAATGGCAAAAGTATCGCTCCCAGCAAATTGCCGACAAAAGCCGCAAAGATAACAACGCGAAACGCGTGATTTAGCGACCAGGCATCGTTGTTGATTATGGCCATGTCCACCATAGACCCCAGCAAAGGGGCTTGCAGCATGTTGGACATGCGGGACACCAGCAGGGAAGCATTGACAAAAGAAAGAGAAGTGGCGATCTGGTTGGTGCGCACGCCGGCCAGCCGCATGGACGAAGCCAGTGTTTCGGTAAGATGGATAAGGGCCGTGAACACGCAAACCAGTACTAGTGGGTTCATGTTATATACATTATATGTTAGTCAGGCCCGCTTCTGCAAACCCTTTGTCGCGCAACCGGCAACTATCGCATGTCCCGCAGGGCTTTTTGCCGCCCTTGTAGCATGACCAGGTGATCTCTAAAGGAACATCCAGCTTGCGTGCCAGCTTAATTATCTGGGCTTTGGTCATTTTGATTAGCGGGGTGACGATCTTTATATGGCGGTCGCGCAGTCCTTTTTTGATCAGCACCTGCAAGGCCTTATAATATTCGGGCCGACAATCTGGATAACCGGAATAATCAATGGCATTGGCGCCAATGAATATTGCATCCGCGCCTATCGCTTCCGCGTATGAGAGAGCAAAGCTTATAAAGATAGTATTCCTCGCCGGCACATAGGTGGGAGGAATACCCTTCTTCCCAACAAAAGGCGACAATGCGCATTGTCGCCTTTTGGAGATCAATGCACTTCCCCCCCAAGGCAATTTAATCTTCATTATTCGATATGGTGTTTTTGTAAGCCTGGCAATTGCGGCCGCGCTTTTCAGCTCACGGGAATGTTTTTGTCCGTACTCAAAAATGAGCGCGCGGCAATCATAACCCCTGCTTTTTGCATGGTAAAGGGTGGTAGATGAATCAAGACCGCCGGAAAGTAGGACGATGGCTTTTTTCATATCAGGTCAAACTTTGATTATTTGCTCGCGCTCGGGACCGACCGAGACCATGGCTATCCTGGTTTCCGCCAACTGAGCGAGTTTATCAAGGTATTCTTTCGCTTTCCCAGGCAGGTCAGCATATTTTTTTGCCTTTGAGGTGTCCTGCATCCAGCCCGACACCTCTATATATACCGGCTTGCAGGTCTTTAAACGCTAAAGGTCGGTTGGAAAGTCGCTGATCTGCCCGCCGTTTTGATCATACGCGACACATATCTTAAGTTTTTCGAACTTGTCGAGCACATCCAGCTTGGTAACGGCCAGACCGGTCAGCCCGTTCACTTTGGCCGCGTGCTTCATGACCACGCCGTCAAACCAGCCGCAACGGCGCGGACGGCCGGTGGTAGCACCGTATTCGCCGCCGATCTCCCTGAGCTGCTCGCCGACCTTACCCTCTTCCTCGGTCGGGAAGGGACCGCCACCCACCCTGGTAACATAGGCCTTGACCACGCCAAGAACTTCATCAATAGCCTTTGGCGGCACACCACCACCCACACAAGCTCCGCCTGATACGGGGTTTGAAGAAGTGACAAACGGATATGTGCCATGGTCGACATCCAGCATGGTCCCCTGGGCGCCTTCCATTAATATCCTCTTCTTTTGTCTGATAGCATCATTTACCAGCGCGGAGGACTCTTCGACCACATATTGCTTGATCGCCCTGCCGTAATTAATATATTCGTTCAGCATGGTATTCAGGTCATAGCTGACCTGTGCCTTATAATAGTTGTTAATGATGAAAGTCTTTTCTTCGATGTTCCAGGCCAGCTTTGCTTTTAGGACATCCTCGTGGTACAGGTCGCAAATGCGAATGCCATACCGGCTGTATTTATCCACATAGCAGGGGCCAATGCCCCGGCAGGTCGTTCCAATGCGGCCGGCTTCGGCCTTTTTCTCCTGCGCGCCGTCCAGGTCCTTGTGGTAAGGCATGATGACATGGGCCTGGGAAGAAATGCGCAGGTTGTCCACAGCAAGCCCTTTGGTTTTAAGCGACCCGATCTCTTCAAGAAGAACACCGGGGTCAATGACCACCCCGTTGCCGATCACGCAAACGACTTTAGGAAAGAATATCCCTGAGGGTATAAGGTGAAGCTTAAAGACCTCTTTGCCAATGACCACGGTATGTCCCGCGTTGTTGCCGCCCTGGTATCTGACGACCATGTCCATATCTCTGGAAAGAAGGTCGGTGATCTTGCCCTTCCCTTCATCTCCCCACTGAGTGCCCACAATAACTTTTACGCTCATGAATGCTCCTTATTTTTTAAGATATACTACATTCTCAAGATTTTCAAGATGTTCATCGGAAGTGACCAGCCTGGCAGAATGAATCCTGGCAGTCGCGTAGATCATCGCGTCCGCCATAGGGATTTTATGCTCCAGGCTTACGTCCGCCGCCAAAAGCGCGGTAGAATGAGTAAGCGGCACGATCTCGGTCTCTTCTATCTGGGCGGCGGCCAAAAGAGCTTCTTCTTCGCCTCTTTCTTTTTTTATTTTCTTATAGACCTCATAAACTACCATGGTAGGAGTGATTATATTATGAAAACGCCTGAGATAGGCATAATATTTCTCCGCCAGCTTGCCTTCGGTAAAGTATTCCAGCCAGCCGCACGAATCAACCAGCGTCTTCATCTTTCTTCCTCATCCCTGATATTTGAAATGTCCATGCCCTTGAGGTAGCCCCTCATTTTTTTGAGCTGGTGGCAGGGAACCAGATTAATGATCCCGTCCTTAAGCAGGATTATGATCTTTTCCCCTTTTTTCAAACCCGCTTCTTCCCTCACCTCTTTTGGTATGACCAGCTGATATTTCGATGAAAGGATCGCTTCTGCCATATTGACCAACCTCCATTTTGTTGTACAAAATCAATATCGATACTAAAATCGTAATACAATAATCGCGCGGTGTCAAGTTAAGCATATTAGTTTTACTAAACAATATCAATATGATAGTATAAGTAATTATTATGAGCACCGAGGTATTCGAAAAGATCAATAGCATCGAACAGGAAGCTGAAAAGATCGTTCATGACGCCAAAAACCAGGCAGCATTGCTAATTAGAACTGCTCAGGAAAATGGTCAAAAATTCATAGACGATTCCATTAAAAAATCCCGCCAGCAAGCCC
Source organism: Candidatus Margulisiibacteriota bacterium (assembly GCA_018813405.1). Taxonomy (GTDB): domain Bacteria; phylum Margulisbacteria; class WOR-1; order XYC2-FULL-46-14; family JAHJBW01; genus JAHJBW01. The sequence goes on from JAHJBW010000072.1 coordinate 5,580, forward strand.
AAAAGATCATTGATGAGGCCATAACAAACGCCCAAAAACAGGCCAGAGATATTGAATCCTCTACCCAAAGCGAGATTTCCCAACTAAAAACCAATCTTAAGGAGAAGATAGACAGGGCTAAAAAAATCATAAAATAGCTCCATAGTTTTAAGTTTTAACATTTGACATTTAAGTTTAATAAATATGGCAGTAATTCCTGTAGAGAAAATTAATATTGTTGCCACAAAAGTCGCTAAAGGCCCCATCATATCCTTCTTACAAAAAGCCGAGATAATTGAACTGCGGGAAATATGCCCTCCCGACATACAACACTGCCTTATTCTGCCCCGCGAACAGGAATTGGACGACGAGCTGGCAATGGCCGAGATAAAGAACGCCCTTGAATTTTTGGATAAAATGTCAAACAAGAAAAAAGGCTTTATTGAATCATTTTTGACCAACAAGGAAAAGATCGACGAAGAGTTTTTCAGAGAGATATGTCATGAATTCGACTATCGGTCGATAGTGGCGCAATTAAAAGAGCTTGACGCCCGTCTGGGCAACTTGCAAAACCTTGAAAGCCGCTTGCGAAAAGCCCTTCAAACGATCCTGCCGTGGAGCACGCTCCCCGTAAAACTAAACATGCTCAAACGCCCCTATCTGTGCATTACGCCGGTCGTGATCCCCGCGAAAAACCTGGTCACGTTAGGTGATGAAACAAAGAAAAACCCCCTGATGGACCTTGAAACGGTCAATACCACAGGCGACAAGGCCTATGTTGTTATTGTGCACAAGACCTGCGAGTCCTCACAGGTCAATGAAATACTGGCTTTGGCCGGGGGAGAAATTGCCGCCCTGCCGTTTGAGCATCGCACGTCGGCAGAAGAGATCGCCGAGATCAAAAAGATACTCCGGCACTCCGCCCAAGAAAAAAAAGAGATCATGTCCCATATCCATGAAATGCAGAAGCATAGCCGGCCGCTTTCCTGTGTTTATGACAGGCTGTTCGAAGAAGTGCAAAGGTCGCATGCCAGTCAAAAGATGGCGGAAACAAGTTATACTTTCGTTGTAGAGGGCTGGATAAAAAAGCGTGATTTTGAAAAAGCCTCGGCCGGAATAAAGAATATCTCGCCAGCTTCGGTGGTGACCAGGGTCGAGCCTGAAAAGGATGAACAGGCCCCCACTGTGATAGAGAACCCGAAAATATTCACTCCTTTTGAACTTATCACCAAAATATTCGGCATGCCAGACTACAAACAGGAGATAGACCCTACCCTGCCTCTTTCCGGCTTCTTCATCTTCTTTTTTGGCCTGTGCCTCTCCGACGCTGGGTACGGACTGTTGCTGCTTTTGATCTCGACATTGTTCCTGAAGAAACTGGAACTGCCCACGGGCGGCAAAAGCCTCTTTATTCTGCTCGCCGTCGGCGGCGCCGTTTCCATACTGGTAGGCATCTTCACGGGCACATATTTTGGCTTTGACATATCCCAGGCTGGCGATTTTGCCGCGCCACTCAAGATATTGAAGCTTTTTGACCCTGTCAACAACCCTTTACAGATGCTGGTGTTCTCGCTGGGAGTGGGAGTGGTACAGATACTTTTCGGCATTCTTCTCAAAATGATAGAAGAGATAAGGTGTAAAAATTATGCCGCCGCGCTGTTGGACCATGGCCTATGGATGTATTTCCTGTCTTCCCTGGTATTTATGGTTGCCACCATGGCCGGCAACCCTCTGGCAGTAAAAATGACCATATCCGGCGCCGTACTGCTGGTTTTGACCCAGGGCCGCAGGGAAAAGAACTTGATCAAAAAGCTCGTATTCGGGCTGTTGAGCCTGTATTCCACCACCAGCTACCTGGGCGATACGCTGTCATATTCGCGCCTTTTGGCCCTGATGATGACCACTTCAATAATTGGCACGGTCATTAATATTCTGGCCGTCCTTACCAGGGACAGCGTACCTTTTGTGGGCTATGTTATAATGGTCGTGATCTTGCTGGTCGGGCACGTTTTTAACCTGATCATTTCTGTCTTGAGCGCTTTTGTGCATTCGCTCAGGCTGCAGCTGGTAGAGTTCTTTTCAAAATTCTATTCCGGCAGCGGCAAAGAGTTCCAGCCTTTCAGGAGAGAGACCAAGTACACTATAATTATAAATTGAGAATTGTTAATTTAAAAAAGGAGGGTTTCATATGAGTCTAGGTTTAGCTTTATCACTGGCCGGGGTCGCTATAGCGGCGCTTTTTGGCGGCATTGGCTCTGCCTGGGGGGTGGCCATTGCGGCCGAAGCCGCGGGGGGGGTCATGACGGAAGACCCTGAAAAGTTCGGCAGACTGCTGGTAATGGTGGCCCTGCCCGGCACACAGGGTTTCTATGGCTTTCTGGGCGCTTTCTACATTATGATGAAGATCAATTTTCTTGGCGGGGCGGCCGCTGTCGCCACCATGACCGGCCTACAGCTTCTCTTTGCCGCTCTGCCGGTGGGACTGGTCGGACTTTTTTCGGGTTATTATCAGGGGCGCGCTTCAGCCAGCGGAGTATACCTTATAGCCAAAAGACCCGAAGAGATGGGTAAGGCCATCATCCTGCCCGCCATGGTCGAGACCTACGCCGTACTGGGACTGCTGGCCACCATACTGCTGGTATCAGGCATACCTCTGCAATAAATATATGGGTTTTGAAGAAATAAGAGAAAAAATATTGGCAGAAGCAGCCGGAGAAGCATCGCGGTTAATGGCCGAGGCGCAGGCTAAAGCCGATAATATCAAAAAGGATTTCGAGGCCCGGGCCCGCACGGAGGAAAAGAACATCCTTGCCCGCGCGGGGAAAGAGGCCGAAAGGAACAGCCTTGAGATATTGATCCCTGCCAGGCTTGCCCGCAAATCAGCTATTTTACAGGAAAAGCACCGCATACTTGACGATATTTTTAAGGACACTCCCGGCAAGGTCCGAGAGAAAAAAGAGACCGAAGTGATAGCACTACTTTATGGTTAATGACAAATATGGGTACGCCATAGGACGCATCCGCGCGCTCGAGACAAAAATGCTCGACGAAGCCCGGCTGGTACGTATGGCCGACGCGCACGATTTCCAGTCCGCCTTTTCGGTATTGAACGAGACAGCCTACGCCGGGCACATGCAGCAAATGGAGCATCCTTTCGATTTTGAAGAGCTGATAGAAATGGAAATGACTGAAACCCGCAAGTTCCTGCGCTCTATGGCAGGCGGCAGTCAGGACATGAAAGAGCTTTTGGAAGGTTCATTAAGAAGCAGTAAAGACCCGTTCCTTAAAGAGATCATCAAGATGTCCGGTGATAACAAAAAAAAGAAACTGGCCATGAGAAAAGAGGGGGCCGCAACCACGTCCAACGCGGCAGAAGAAGAAAAAGCAATGGACGACAGGCTGATCGATCTGGTCAAACGCGGCAGGTATATGTCTTTCGGCATTCATCCCCTGCTCGCCTTTTGGATGGCCAAAATGATCGAAGTGAAAGACCTGCGCTTTGTCCTGGTCTGCAAAAAGAATGGCGTTGGTACGGAAGAGATCAAAAAAAGGATAAGGAGGACCTATGTCTAAGATCGCACTGCTGGGCCCAAAGGACATGGTTAACAATTTGTCCCTGCTCGGGATAAAAACCTTCCCTTGCGAGAATGAGCATGAGGCGGAAAGAACCCTTGAAGAGATAAAGAACGCCGGCAAGTACGGCATCATAATGATGGTCGACTTTTTGGCGCACCCCATAATTGACCAAATAAACGAGCTTAACCAGAAAACACAGCTTAACATTTTGCTGCTGTCGGGCAACCGGCCTGGCATGGAACTGGCGCAGGAAAGAAGCCGGGCGCTTATTAGATATGCCCTGGGTTCCGCGCCCGCAAACGGATAGGAGAATAAAAATGGCAGGAAAAATTTCCAAGGTATCAGGCCCCCTGATCATCGCCACCGGCCTTGAGGGAGTTAGAATGGGCGACATGGTCAAAGTGGGAAAGATCGGCATTATCGGCGAAATAATCGAGATATTGGGCGATAATGCTTCTATTCAGGTCTACGAAGAATCCGCGGGCCTAAAAGACGGCGACCCTGTCGAAACCCAGGGACGCCCGCTTTCTGTAGAGCTTGGACCGGGACTGCTGGGGAATATTTTTGACGGCATACAGCGGCCGTTGAGGTCACTTATGGAAGAAAGCGGGGACTTTATTTCGCGCGGCATAGATGTGCCGTCCCTGGACCAAAAGAAAAAATGGGAATTCAAAGCCTCCGTTAAAGCTGGCTCAAAAGTGGCCGCTGGAGATGTTTTGGGAACTGTCCAGGAAACCTCGCTTATTACACACAAGATCATGGTGCCGCACGAAGTTTCCGGTACGGTCAAAGATATAAAAAGCGGATCTTTTGGCATTAATGACACCATTGCCGTCATCGACAATCACAAAGTGACCATGAAGATCTTTTGGCCGGTTAGAAAGCCCAGGCCGCTGGCCCAAAAACAAAGCTGCAGTGTACCGCTGGTGACCGGACAGCGCATTATAGATACCTTTTTCCCCATTGCCAAGGGCGGCACCGCCTGCGTACCCGGCCCATTTGGCGCGGGCAAAACGGTCATTCAGCATCAGATCGCCAAGTGGGCGGACGCCGACATAATTGTATTTGTCGGCTGCGGAGAACGCGGCAACGAAATGACGGACGTTTTGATAGAATTCCCCGAGCTTAAAGACCCGAAAAGCGGAAAGTCCCTGATGGAGAGGACCATACTTATCGCCAACACTTCCAACATGCCCATTGCCGCCAGAGAGGCATCGGTTTATACGGGAATAGCCATAGCTGAATATTATCGTGATATGGGATACAACGTGGCCTTGATGGCCGATTCAACTTCGCGCTGGGCTGAAGCCCTGAGGGAAATGTCGGGCCGCCTAGAGGAAATGCCCGGCGAGGAAGGATACCCCGCCTATCTGGGGACCCGTGTCGCCGAATTCTATGAAAGGTCCGGCTGGGGCATCTGCCACGGACAGGACAAGAGAACGGGATCATTAAGCGTTATTGGATCGGTCTCTCCTCCGGGAGGAGATCTTTCGGAGCCGGTCGTGCAAAACACCCTGCGGGTAGCCAAAGTATTCTGGGGACTGGATTACAAACTGGCCCACCAGCGGCATTTCCCGGCCATCAACTGGCTTATCTCTTACTCCCTTTACCTTTCAAACATCGAAAAATACCTGGGCAAGAACATTGCCTCCGATTTTGATGCCAACCGGGCACAGGCATTGAACCTGCTAAACCAGGAAGCCAAGCTGGAAGAGATCGTCAGGCTGGTCGGGGTGGACGCGCTTTCGATCAAAGAACAGCTGGTCCTGGTAATTACCAAATCAATAAGGGAGGACTTCCTTTACCAGAGCGCTTTCGACGCTATCGACCAGTATTCGAGCATGAAGAAACAATACTATCTGCTCAAGACCATTGTCAGCATATACAATGCCGCGGCAAGCGCGCTGGATGCCGGGGCAGAGGTTAAAGACATCCAGCAGCTCGGCGTCTGGCCAAGGATAGCCCGCGCCCGTTTTGTGGAAGAAAGCAAAATAGAAGCCGAGACCAGCGACATTATGAACCAGGCTTTTGACGAGATCAACAAACTTAAAGGAGCCTTAACCCATGCCTAAGATAAAAGAAGTAACCGGACCGCTGCTTCTGGTAGACGGCGTAAGCAATGTTGGATACGACGAACTGGTAAAAATCGACCTTAAGGACGGCAAACAACGCACCGGCCAGGTGCTCGAGATACAGGGCAGGACCGCC
>JAHJBW010000073.1 GCA_018813405.1 Candidatus Margulisiibacteriota bacterium
CTTTCTTAAAAACAAAGGAGGGCTCAAAGATGGCAAACCACGTTAGGATATACTCCACCCCAACCTGCCCCTATTGCAAAATGGCAAAACAGTTCCTTGCCGAAAATAACATTCATTTTGAAGATGTAAATGTTTCTTCCAATCAGCAGGCCGCCCAGGAAATGATCGACAAGTCAGGGCAAATGGCGGTCCCGGTACTGGACATTGATGGCAAGATAATCATTGGATTTGACAAAGACAATATAAGAAAAGCTTTAGGATTATAGGAGGAAAGCAATGGCAGACATAAGATCAGACACCAAAATGGCCATACAATTGGAACAGGAAGGATATGACATTTATGTCAACGCCGCGGCCAAAACCACCAATGCCCTGGCCAGGACCACCTTTCTTGGCATAGCTGAAAGGGAAAAGACGCATATCGAGCGCATTAAAAGGCTATACGCCGATCTTTTGGGAGACACCGTCAACTCTAAATGGATCGATGAAGTGTCCGGGAATATAGACAAAGGGGCCATAATAAGGCCCATTCTTGTGAACCTAAAGGATAATCTTGACCGGCAAGGCGACCAGATAAAGCAGGATTTTTCCAAAATATACGACCTGGCCCTGACACTTGAAAAGAACACCTACGACCTTTACAAAAGGCTTTCCGAAGACCCGAAGAACGAAGAAGAGATCCGCAAATTCTATGCGGCCCTGGCACAGGAAGAGACCCTGCACTTTCAGATATTCCAGGAAACCCTGAAATACCTGAACAACCCGGAAGATTTCTATCATCTTGAAGAACGATGGATCATTGAAGGATAAAGACAATTAACAATCATTAATTATTGGGAATTGAACATTGAAAATTATATTTTGGAGGTGAAAAGATGGCAAAACCAGTAGTTGACCAGGAAACCTGCACAGGCTGCGGCATTTGCGTGGATACCTGCCCGGTCCAGGCCATAGAGATGATCGACGGCAAAGCCAGGATCGATCAGGACAAATGCACTGACTGCAAGGCCTGTATTGACGCCTGCCCGGTGCAAGCAATAAAATAGACATTGAAAGCCCCCGGTTTTTGTAATATCATTCAAAAAACAAATCCTGGGGGTTTTTTTATGAACAAACTAAGAAAGATCGCATACAGCAGCGCTTCGATCGCCTTTGAGATATCGTATTCTTCTTTTGGCGCCTTTATCCTTTTCTTTTATGTGGATGTGGTAAAGCTGGGGGTCGGCCTGGCCGGTTTGGGCATGGCCATCTGGGGCGTATGGAACGCCCTTAACGACCCTGTTTTTGGGCTTATTTCCGACAGGACCCGGACACCCTGGGGAAGAAGGGTTCCTTACCTGGTAGCCAGCGCCATTCCTTTTGGCCTGGTTTATTTTTTAATGTGGACACCCCCTTTCGGCCTTGGCCAGCAGGCCCTGCTCTTTGCCTACTATTTGATATTCATCTGCCTGTTTGACCTGTTCTATTCCATAGCCACCATCAGCTGGAGCTCGCTTTTCCCTGAAATGTTCAAGACCCCTGCCGAAAGGTCCGAGGTCAACACCTACCGGCAGGCCTTTACCTTTGTGGGAGTCTTGATGGGCGTGGCCCTTCCCCCTCTCATATACAGCACGCTGGGCTGGCAATGGATGGGTGCCGCCTTCGCGGCTGTGATAATCATTTCCATTTTTGTTTCGCTTTTAGGATCGTCAGAGAAAAAAGAAGCCTATCAGGAAAAGCCCCTGCCGCTAAAAGAGATACTGAAGTTCACCTTTATGAACCGCTCAATGATAACTTTTGTGCTTTCTTACCTGTTCGTCCAGTTTGTCATAGTCCTGATACAGGCAGTTATCCCTTTCTATACCAAATATGTCCTGGGCCTGTCCCCTAAAGCCACCTCAATGCTGCTGCTCATATTGTTCCTGGTCTGCATTATTACCATGTTCATCTGGCGCTATGTCAATGTCCGGCTGGGCACAAAGAACACTTATGTGCTGGGCTGTATCATTCTTGGGGTTTGCTTCCTCCCTTTTCTGGTGGTCAAGGGGTTCTTGCCCGCGCTCATTACCTCGGCCCTGTGCGGGGTTGGACTGGCCGGGGTTGTGCTGACCCGCGACCTGTTGATAGCTGACATTATCGACGAAGACGTGCTCAAGACCAGGGGGCATCACGAAGGCATATATTTCGGATTTACCACCTTTGTCAGAAGGCTTTCCATAATGTTAAAGGCCGGCTCCTTTTCGCTGGTGTTTATGATAACCGGATACAACGCCTCGCTTGCTGTACAACCTGAAGCTTTCCTGACGGGGTTAAGGATACTTTCAAGCTTCTTTCCTTTTGTCGCGTTGATCCTGGCGATAGTAATAATCCGGTATTATCCGCTTGATAAAAAGAGGGTTGCTGAAATAAGGGCGGAATTGGACAAGACGGGCTGACCGCCTACTTTTTGCCGCCAAGGAGAAGAAAGAGCACCGCCATACGCACTGCCACGCCGTTGGTGACCTGCTCCAGGATAACGCTTTGAAGCGAGTCGGCTACTTCCGACGTCATCTCAACCCCGCGATTGATGGGGCCGGGATGCATGACCACCACATCCTTCTTTGCCCTGGACAGCCTTTCCGAGTTAAGCCCGTAGAGTTGAGCGTATTCTTCGATGGAAGGGAAATAACCGATCTTTTGCCTTTCCTTTTGTATCCTCAGCACATTAATGAAGTCCGCGTCTTTGATGGCCTTATCTATGTCGTAGCTGACCACGGCCCCAGTTTTTTCAATGTCTTTGGGCATGAGCGAGGGAGGACCAACCACCGTAACCTTTGCGCCTAAGGCCCTAAGACCCCATATATTCGATCGCGCCACCCTCGAATGAGCAATGTCCCCCACTATCACAATATGTTTATCTTTTAAGGTCCTGGCCTTTTCAAGCATGGTAAATATGTCCAGCAGGCCCTGGGTTGGATGTTCGTTAAAGCCGTCCCCCGCGTTTATGACCGAGGCCTTTATGTTTTTGGCCACCAGGTGCGGAGCCCCGGCCATAGAGTGGCGTATTATCAGGGCGTCCACCCCCATGGCTTCAATGTTCTTGCAGGTATCGATAAGCGTTTCGCCTTTTGCCACACTGCTGGTAGAAAGGGCCACGCTCTGGGTGCTGGCAGACAGCATTTTTGCCGCGGTGTGGAAAGAAGTCCGCGTGCGGGTCGAAGGTTCATAGAATAATGTGACTATGTTTTTAGCTAAAAGCGGGGGCACCCTTTTGACAGGACGTGTAAAGATTTCCTTCATGGAGTGGGCGGTCTTTAAAATAAGGTTCAGGTCCTCAAGGGACATTCCCTGAAGTCCCAGCAAATCCTTGGTTTTTAAGCTTTTTACGCTGTTCATCAGTTGAATCTCATCGTCATATATTATATCATAGATATGTATGAATCCGAAACGCCTCGTCACATTTATCCTTATCACCGCAGCTGTCGCGACGATAATGTATTTCGTTGGGCAAAAGATATCAAGCACGCAGAGCCTGGAGATCATGAGCACCACGCTTACCATCCAGGTCCACGACCGTCACCCCTCCAGGCATATCAACGAGGCCTTTGACCTGGCGCGCAGGATAGACGCACTGCTCAGCCGTTTCAATCCCAAAAGCGATGTCAGCCTTATCAACCATTTTGCCGGAGTGTCTGCCATAGAGGTGTCCCCCGAGACGCTCGAAGCCATTCAGCTTTCCATCGAGATGTCACGGCTTACCGGAGGCGCTTTTGACATAACCAAAAAGGACTACAGCCTGATAAATACCGATGCTTCGCTCAAAAGGGTCAAACTAATAAGCGAGGAGGCCGAGATAGACCTGGGCGGTATTGGGAAAGGCTACGCGGTGGAAAAGATATATGCCCTATTGAAAGAACGCGGCGTCAAAAAGGCCCTTATAGATATGCACTCTTCTCTGGCGGCCATAGGCGGGCCCTGGCGCATAGGTATACAGGACCCCAACGATAAAGAGAAACTGGTCGGCACGGTCGAATTGCATGACGGACAAGCACTTTCCACTTCAGGGAATTACGAAAGAGGCGACCACATCGTAAACCCAAATGATAAAACACAAAGTTCAAAGTGTCGATCGGTTACTGTTTTGTGTAAGGATGCGGCGGTAGCGGACGCTTTATCTACCGCGGTTTTCGTGCTGGGGCCGGAAAAGGGCCTGGAGCTTATCAATTCTCTAGATAATACCGAATGTTTAATTGTCCAAAATGATGGTAAAATAGTAAAGACCAAAGGATTTATATTGTTATGATAATTCTTGCGCTTAACTGCGGAAGCTCATCAGTAAAATACAAGGTTTTTGATTGGAAGAAAAAGGCAACTGTTTGCACCGGGGTTGCCGAAAGGGTCGGCATAAGCGGGTCCTTCATCAAGCACGAAAGGCCGGGCAAGGAAACCTACTCAGCCAACGCCGAATGTCCCGACCACAAAGTGGCCCTCAAGCTTATATTGGACACCCTGCTCGACAAGAATTTTGGCGTCATCAAGAACGTTTCGGAAATATCAGCCGTGGGACACCGCGTGGTGCACGGGGGGGAAAAATTCAAGCAATCCGTGCTAATAGATAACGAGGTGCTGGAAGCCATAAAGGCCGTACAGGACCTGGCTCCCCTGCACAACCCGCCAAATATCGCCGGCATCGAAGCCGCCAAGGAAGTCCTGCCCAAGGCTCCCCACATTGCGGTCTTTGACACCGCCTTCCACCAGACCATGCCGGAAAAGGCCTATCTTTACGCCGTCCCTTACGAATGGTACGGACTTTACGGTGTAAGAAGGTACGGCTTCCATGGCACATCGCACCTGTACGTTTCGCGCCGGGCCGCGGTCATGCTGGGCAAAAAACCCAACGAAGTTAACCTTATCACCATGCACATTGGCAACGGGGTAAGCATTACCGCCGTCAAGAACGGCATATCGGTGGACACCAGTATGGGCCTCACTCCACTGGAAGGCGCGGTCATGGGTACGCGCTGTGGTGATATTGACCCCGCAATAATACTCTTCATGATCGAAAAAGAAGGCTTTTACGTCAATGAACTGGACACCATCCTTAACAAGAAAAGCGGCCTTCTGGGCATAACCGGAAAATACATGGACCGCCGGGACATTGAAAAGGCCGAGGCCGGCGGCGACAAGCGGGCCAGTCTGGCGGTAGAGATCGAAACCTATCGCTTAAAAAAATATATCGGCGCTTATGCCGCGGCACTGGGATATGTTGACGCCATTGTAATGACCGCCGGCGCGGGCGAGCGCAACTTTGAGCTAAGAGCAAAGACACTGTCCGGCCTTGAGCACTTGGGCATAAAGCTCGACGCGCAAAAGAACAATGCCGCGGTCGACCGCAAAGAAACAGACATTTCAGCAACTGACTCCCCCGTCAAGATACTTGTCATCCCCACGGATGAAGAGATAGTATTTATAGAAGATGTGGTCTCTATTTTAGAAGGAAAGTACAAAGTGCATACAGAGTACAAGTATTCGTTCGAGGAACCGGGCTATAAAAAATGAAGATCTGCATATTCGAAGATGAAGGATACAAGAACCTCCTGCCGCTGGTGTGGATGCGCCCTGTCTGGGACCTTAAATGCGGGGTATTAACCCTTAAGCAAAAGATCCGCAAATATTATAAGATCGATGCCGAACTGGGTAGAGACTACCTCGGTTACCCCGAGAGATCAGAAGGACCTTGCCTTTATCTCAATGGCAGGATTATTGCTGACGCTAGATTAAAGAAAGCCATTCCATTGAAAGGGCCGGAAGAGGCTTTTTACTGTGACGGACAACTTGTCGCGGTAAGGACGCAAAGTCCTATGTCCGATGTCCTAAGTCCTAAGTCGTCAATACCAAAAAAAGATATTAAAGCTCGCATCATCAATTACCCTTGGGACTTGGTCAAACATATGCCTCAAGAGCTGACCAAAGAAATAAAACCATTAGTAATGGGCAAGATCCACAAACGGGCTGTCCTTTATAATGTAAAAGCTATACAGGTGGAAAAGGGAGCGGTGGTCGAGGCTAACGCCGTACTTGATGCTCGCCAGGGACCAATCTACATTGGCGAAGGCTCATTGGTGCATCCGGGCGCGCTGTTGAGGGGCCCGCTCTATATCGGCCCGCACTGCAAAGTTGCTGGAGAGATTGTTTTTTCCATCTTTATGGGTTATGACAACAAGGGCCATTACGGCTTTATGGGCCACGCCTATGTGTGTGAGTGGGTTAATATGGGCGCGGGGACGACCAATTCAAACTTAAAGAACAATTACGGACCCGTGCAGATAGAGCTTAACGGGGAAAAGCATGATACCGGCGAAACCTTCATGGGATGTTTTATAGGCGACCACACCAAGATGAGCATTGGCACGCTCATCAACACAGGCACCGTGATAGGCGTATTCGCCAACATCTTTGGCCGCAAGCTGGCGGCAAAGTCCATCCCCTCTTTCTCGTGGGGCTTCACTCAGAAATATGAGCTTGATAAAGCTATCGAAACGGCGAAAGTGGTAATGGCCAGGCGGGCGGTCAGGCTTTCGGCGGAGCAGATCGAGCTGATAACAAGGGTATACGAAAAGGCCGGCGCGCCTTGACAAATTCCTCTACATGCATTATAGTATTACCATGCAAAAATATCAAAGGTTATCAAATATTGCATTAAATCGCCTTTTTGAGCATAAAGAAAGCAAAATAATAGCCCTGCTGGGAGCCAGACAGGTAGGAAAGACGACATTATTGATGGAGCTGACAAGCAGGTGGCCGGGCAAAGTCATAAAATATGTTGGGGATAAGCTTGAAGATGCTGAACTCTGGCGCGGAAATTTTAGGGATATTGTAAGGGAACTTGAAGCAAATTTGGGAGAAAGGTTCGATAATATTGAAAAACCGGCCCTTTTAATTTTTGACGAAGTCCAGAAAATACCCGAAGCTTTTGACAATCTAAAAGTCCTGCATGACGATTTCAAGAAGAAGATAAAGATCGCGGTTTCTGGTTCAAGCTCCTTACAGCTTCTGCACAGGACCACCGAATCGCTGGGCGGGAGAGTCGAGATAGTCACCATGTATCCTCTTTCATTCACTGAAATACTCGGCCGCCAGCCCGAACCGGTCTGGATGGAAAAAAGCGGCAAGGATTTCGCTTTTATCCTGGACGACATCATAAAAAAGAGCCGGGTTGCGGAAGAAGCCTCACGCGCGTTGGAAAAGGCGCTGGTCTTTGGCCTTTTTCCCGAGGCATACCTTCAGGAAAAAGTTGATGAGGTAAGGTTGCTTTATCAAAACTATCATCAAACTTATATCGAAAAGGATGTCCGGGACCTGAAAGAAGTGGGCAATGTTCTGGATTTTGATCTGGTCTGGAAAATCGCTCATCGCGCCAGCGGCCAATTGATAAATTACACCAATATTTCAAAAGAGACGGGACTGGCTCATAATACCGTAAAAAAATACATTTCGATCCTGGCGGCATCTTTTAACATTTCGATCTTCCAGGCCTACTCGCGAAGCCTGCGGCGAAGGGTGGTAAGATCTCCCAAGCTATTCTCGGTAGATATCGGTTTTTTTAATCACTGTCTGGACATTTTTAATCTGGAAAGGCTGGCGGCGGCGCAATTAACCGGCGTATCGTTTGAATCGGTTATGATCGCCGAATTCTTAAAACAGGAGCGCGGTTTTATAAGAGGCGGGGAACCGTATTTTTACCGCACCTCGGCCAACGCTGAAGTTGATCTGGTTGTGGAAAGGGGTGTAGATCTCTACGCTTATGAATTTAAATATTCTGAGCGTCGGCCGGAACCATCGGATTTTAACGGGATAAGATCCCTGCTTACAGCCGCGCGAGACCGCCTCAAGGCCGGTTTTGTGGTCAGCCGCTATCCTCACGCCGAAAAATACGCTGACAATTTGTTCGCCGTACCCTGGTGGTATTTTTGTTCATAAAAAAAGGCCGGCGCGCCTTGACGAGCGTGCCTGTCCGCCGAAGCCTCGATGAGCCTGTTAATCACCGAAGCGTTCGAGCGTAGGCGGATTTTTCGCCAAAGTTAGACACCGGCCAATTTTAGCTATTTGGTGCTTGTGAAACTTTAATGTTCTTCTTTACCCAATTAAGAAGCTGTCCGGCTTTGCCTTCTATAAGCAAGCCTTTTTTGTCAAACATGCCCCTCAAGTCATCGTTGATAGATGAGAATGTTTCATTGATATCATGAGGGTTCATCACGTGGATGCGGGACAGGAGCAACTGCATCGACTTGATCTCGGCCCTTTCGGTTATTTTTTCCACATCTTCAAGGGTTAGTCCCGGGAAAGCTTTTACAACAGAAAGCTTAAGCTCGCCGGCAGTCATTTTTGAGCCGTGCAGCTTGTGCATGACCTCAATATGAGCGCAAACCCTCTTTTCAGTTTCGTTCATTTCTATCTCCTTGCCTAAAAGTTTTCTAAACTCCATCTTTACGGCAAGTTCTGAAGGGTCCCGGAAAACCTTCTGCATATAGAACCTTTGCAAAGCCGATATCGCCGTGGCCCTTAATTCCCTGCCGGCCTTGAAGTCTTTCCTCAGTTCTGCCAGCAGATAAGCCGGATTATCCGACACGGTGGACCTTCTGAGCATGGACCCGGCCAGGGCGTTGGCGGTCTCGCGGAGAATGGTGGCACCCCAAAAACCTTTGGAAACGCTTTCAACCTGGATCTTCTCATACGCCCTCATCTCGACTTCGAGGCGGTAGTCGGAAGAGAAAAGCGAATAACCAGTATCGAGCAGGGTCACAATCCCCACCCCGGTAAGCGCTCCGCCCACGGCCGTACCTGTCAAACGCACGCCCTTCAGCGCGGCAATCGCTTCAGCGCCGCCCATTACGGCGGTAGTGGCAAAGATGTTGGTCAAATGATGTCTCAACCAGTGGCCGTGATCGTATTTGAAGCCTATCAAAGCGTCAATACCTTTGGCCAGGAAACCCGCCACCCCTATGTTCTTTAGCACTCCGCCCACGCCCTTTAGCGCGGCCATGGTGACTTCTATCTTTGGAACATCCTTTATGCCCATGGCTTCCACAAAGGATTTTCCTTCGAAAACACCACCTCTAAGCGCGCCGCCGATATTAGAAAGCCTGGGATATGTCTCAAGCACGCCCATAACAAAGGTGAAGCGGGCTTTTTTGTCCTCAATGCCCAGCAGGTCTGCCGCCAGCTCAACGGCCGCTATGGTTGCTGTTCCTCTGACCACTCCCCGGCTGGTCTGTTCAATAACCAGCCCCAGCTTTGGCCTGGCGTATTCAACGATCTGCCTCAATTCCTCTACAGAAGTGATCTCTTCTTCCAGTCCTACGGCTTTTGCGATATCATTGACCTCGGCCAGTTGCTCGGCGCTAAGTTTGGGAGCCTGGAAAAGCTCGCTTCTCTGCGCCCTTACTTTTTCGGCAACTTCCCTGCCGTGAAGGTCTTCAATAGCGCCAAAACCCTGCCCGCCGCCTTCCCACGCAATAGTATTGCCTATCACCGCGAAAGACTGGTCAGCGTAGCCCGTTGCCCTGTCGGTTATGATGTCGCAACGCGCGGGGCCGCCGTTCTGGCGGTACCTTATCATCGTGCCATCGGCAAGATTGCTTAAAATAGGGAAATTATTCATCGCGCCAAGTGCCTGGCGCAATTCCACAGACATTTGATAGCCTCTCACAGGAGCAACAAGCTTGATGCGTCCGTTCTGCTTTACCAACAACAGGCCGTCGCCCGCCAATCTCCTGTTCTGTTCGCTTTGATAGGCAACAGGCGCGGCCGCCGCTTTACCGGCTTCAGTAAATATCCCGGTGCCATCAACCCCCACTTTCCTGGCGCTTCTCCCCCTCCCCAGCTTGCCGTATTTGCCGAACAGCGGGAAGGCCTCAACTTTTTTCTGTTTATGCACGGTCCTGGCCGCCTGCCTGTTAAAGGCCTCGACCAGGTTGATGAACTTGGCCGCGTTCTCAGCCACGAACTTTTCCCTGACAGCGGCGCCGTCGGAAGAGGCAACCAGCTTGCCCTGGGAATGATAGCGTTTGGTCAATTCATCCTGAAGGGTCTGAAGGTTCTGCTCGAACTTGTTATATGCTTTGCCGATCAGGTCCCGCAAATTGCGGTGCTCTATTTTATCGTAATCAAAAAGCTGAGGCGCCAGTTGTTGGGCCATTTTCCCAGCTATTTTGCTAAAAGAGTATTCTCCGGTAAGGGGGATGTCTATGGTAAGCTCGACATTGTACATCTTCCCCAGCTTGCGCACAGCTTTTTGAAGCGCCGCGCGCTCCCCGCTCACTTCAAGGTTGATGCTGTCTTTCCCATCCCACAGGAATTCAAGCTCGGTCCGCACCATGGTCTCGCACTTCTTTTTAAAGTCCTGGGGGTCATTGCTGGGCGCGAATATATTGCGCAGGGCATCCAGCTGTTCCTGCAAGGGCTTGGGGAGCAGGCTTTCCATTTTTGCGCCCGCTTCCCATCGGTCAAAAAGAAGCTGGTCATAAGAAGCCTGCGCACTGACAAACAACTCATTAACGGTGTCGGCATTTAGTTTGGTGATATCGGTCTCTTTCATCGCATCGGCATAGGTCGATGCCGGCGTCAGCTTGGTCTTGGCCGGGTCTATTCCCATCTTCTGTAGAGCAAATTTAAGGCCCTTCTCTCCCAGCCTGCCCCTGTATATGGCGCATTCGGGCGAGCTGAAGTAGCGGATAATGGCAGAAGCGCTCTGACGGCCGGCTCGGCCCGACTTCTGGCGGCCTTCCCAACTGCCGCCCTCCTGGTCGGGCAGGTAAAGGGTGATACCCTCTTTTTTGGTAAGGATGTCGGTGGCGCGTTTGGCCAGGGTCGTGACCAGTATGGCACAGCGGCTTTCGATAAGGCATTCAAATATCTGGTGATAGCTCATTTCTTTTCCGTAAGCCAGGAAATCTGTGCCCTTCTTTTTGAGAGGACTTGCTTTGATGGCCTTCTTGAGGTCTTTGTCGGCCTTTAAAGCCTCAAATATCTGGGCCGCAAGTTTGGGATTGTCAACGCCCACAACTATCGGCCTGCCAAGTTTAACGTCCGCGCGGGCCTGTTCGACAATAGCCTTGATCTTGGCCTTGTTGTCTGCGAACATCTTTACATCATGCTCAATAAAAACACCAATTTTATTTGATTCGATCCCTATGCTTTGAATCGCTTTTGTAATTTGGCCTTCGTTACCGGCATTACCCCTTATCTGAATTACTCTGCCCGGCAGAGGTATTTCACCTTTCCCTTTCGCTTTGTTTAACATACCCCTGATGGCATCCAGGTTTTTCTGAATGTTGATCTTTGGGTCATTGTCCAGATTTTGCCATTTATAGCGTGGGATATTGGTCGGGATATCAAGGAACTGAATACCCATCTTTTCCAGGATGGGGTTGATCTGCTCCAGGGTGCCGGAAGAAGCCACGATATGTCTGATCTTTTTGACCAGTGTCTTGGCCAGCACCTGGGCAATGGTCGCGCTTTCGGGGGTGATCCTTGATCCCAGAAAACCTTTCCATATCTCTTCCTTGGCCTGAAGCGCTTGATGAAGACCGTCGCTGTAGTTGGAGCCTTCCGCTATAGTACCGGTCTTGGTGTCCAGTACCACGATGCCATTTTTAAGATAGTGCACCTGGTAGTCCACGCCCAGTTCCATGTGTTTTGCCTTGATA
Source organism: Candidatus Margulisiibacteriota bacterium (assembly GCA_018813405.1). Classification (GTDB taxonomy): domain Bacteria; phylum Margulisbacteria; class WOR-1; order XYC2-FULL-46-14; family JAHJBW01; genus JAHJBW01. Next base: position 11,667 of record JAHJBW010000073.1, read on the forward strand.
CAGCGCATTATCCTTTTTTGCTGTTCAAGCGAGAGCTGTCCCCAGACCACTGCCTTTCCCTTTTCATTATAGAAGCGCTTTTGATCGAAGGTCTTTTCGTCTATCCTGGCGCCTTCTTCGCCGTGGCTATAATCCGTTTTCTCGGCAAGCCCTCTCGCGGTCTTGTAGGCGGCGCGCCAGGCCTTTTGGTCTGTGGCTTTCAATTCGCCGCCGGACATAATGAAAGGCGTAAGTCCCTGGTCAAGGTAGATAAAGTCAAACTCGTCCACCCTGAAGAGCCCGTTTTCCCATGGAATGTTTACTATCTTGCCGCCGGCAGAGACCTTGTTGTTAAGCTCGATAAAGGCCAGGTCGGTCATGGAAAGGTAAATGACCTGGTTTTTAGCGAATTTAACATCCAGGCCGGCATCGGTATATTTGGCTACGGCTGCTTTAAGGCCGGCCGCTTTGTACAGTTTCACCATCTTGTTAAAATTGTCTTTGGCGGTAAGGTTATTGTGGGTCAAAGAAATGAGCTTTCTTTTCGTGGGCGCGTCAAGGATATGCACCGCGGCATAATCGATGGTCTTACCTTCGCCGGTATATATCTGGGCGGAAATGCCGTTGTGCATGGCCAGAATACCCTTGATCTGAGGAGTAGTAAGAACTATCTCACCGGTTACCTGGTGGATAAGGGCCCTTGTCCGGAGCATGCGGGCCTCGGTATATGATATCTTTCTGCCGCCCTCTTCTAACACAGGCCTATCCATTGCCTCTATCTGTTCGTTCAGTGAAAGCCCTTTGAAGTTGCCGGGAAGCTTTTTGCGAGCGGCCTTTTCTAACTTTCCCATTCGTTGAAGCTGCCGCTGCCGCTCAGCGGGCGTTTTAGCTGTTCCACCCTTTGCCCACAGCGAATCGATATTCTCTGCCATGCCCTGGATCTTTTTCTCAACAGCCTTGAGGTCCCTGGGCTCGGCGGCCTTTTCGATCTCGGCATTGGGGTCAAAGATGTCCCCGACGGCCGCCTGCAGTCTGCTCGAAGCCTCGGAAAGGTCGATAGCGCCCGGTTGCTTTAGAAGCTCGATGCCCAGCGTCAGGCGCAGGTGTTTACTGCCGCCTTCGCCCTCAAATATCTCTATGTTGGTCTCGTTGCCATCAACTATTCTTATTTCCCTTACGGCCAGGTTTTCACCGAATACCGTCGTGTTAAGATTTGCTGTACGCAGTGTTTCAAGCCGTGCCTTTAATTGATGGAACAGCGCCGCGCTTTCGCCTTGATATTTTATTTTGCCGTCCGAGGTACGCTCGACTTCAAGCAGTATCCCTTTGTGCAGTGAGACCCTGTCAATGCCGATCTCCTGTTTGCGCAGGGCTCTGGCGGTCTTGCCGGGGCTTTCGATCCCCATATCAAGATCAGCAAGCGCGCCCTTCATCTCTGAGTCGGCAGAAAGGTTAAAGCCAAAGACGCTGTTCCTGGCTCCCCAGCCGTAGAACCTTTCCATAAGCCCCTGCCCGACCAGCTCTTCTTTTACGCCGTCGACAAGGACCGTCTTGGGAATGCTGAGCAAGAAGCGGCCGACATTGCCCCTGGGGGAAGGCCTCGTGGCAGAAGCCAGCGACGTGAAAGGACGCCTGTTGAGCACCCATTCTTTACCTTCGCCCGGTAAAAGTGAAAGTCTTTCTATGAACCTGTCAGGATATTGCAACCAGCTTTGTGGTCTCTTTTCTGGAGAAGAAACAAGATTTACACCCAGTTTGGCAAGACGACCGACTGTTTCATAGGCCAGGTGCAAAGGCCAGTTAAAGAAGGATATTGGGGCTTTCATGCCAACCGTTGGCCTGTTCATTAAGAACTCTCTGGCCATGTTGAACTTGAAAAAAGTCATTCTGGCGGTATCTAAAAAGAACTTGGCCACAGCCAGGAAAGAACCTGTTGCCAGGCCATACTGCCCCTCGTCCCACAACTGGGAAAAATCGCCCATAAAGGCAAGAGGCATATGTTGAAAGCTAAGAACACCAGTAACCAGTCCGGCATAATTTTTTGCGGTTTGCTTTCCTCTAAGGCTGTCGCCATTTTCAATATAATCTTCAATGCTTTGCAACCCGTCTTTCACATATTGCACGCCCATTTCCATAAAGGTGGCCGGCATTGAATAGAACATAAAGGTGGTATCAAGAAGTCCGCGGCCAACATCCAGGGTAAAGTCCCCAAAATCAAAATCTTTTTCTTCCAACCCCGCGTCTTCCGCGCTCACCCTGCCGGTCTGGTCTTCGTTGGAGGGCCTGAAGACAACCCCGTTCTCAAGCGTGGCCTCTACCTGGGCCAGGCCAATATGCTCGCCGTTGCTCACCTGAAGATGCTTGCCGACTATCTGGCCCTCTTGTTCCAAAAGGAACATGACAAGCTGTATTACCTGCAAGCAATGTTCGGCGGCTTCCGAGCGGTCTGACTGCAGGTAAAGCTCAAAAGAGCCTTCCGGCAGTTTGAAGGGCAGTTCGCCGCTAGCCTTGAACTTGTTCCATATCTCTTGCTGGGTCGTGGGCAGTTCTGTGATCTTCTTTTCAATAGCTGTAACCGCGTAGGCTTCAAGCTTTTTGATCCTGTCGGACATGCCTTTTAAAAGATCGGTAATGTCTTTTTCGGTGACCTTGCCCATTCCGTTTTCAAATATCCGCTCAAAAATGCTGAACTGGTCTTTTATCCCCAGGATAGCCATAATGAAATGCACCTGGGGGGCCAGGTTCATGTTGGGTTCTGATTGAATACCCTGCGACAGCGCCGCGATCTGGGCTGTACCAGGATAGTTATACATCCATGACGGCAAAGAGAACACCTTGTCCGTCTCGGTGCCCTCATCTTTTTTGTCCATAACGAATCCGGCCACGCCCATGGCAGTGGTGGCAATAAGCTTGGCAGTGCTGGCAAAAGGCAGTAAGGCCAGGGGCGCCAGCAGCATGTTGCCCTGCTTGACCTTGTTGAAGTATTTTATGGAAAGGATATAGGAGACAACTTTTTTGGCCATGGATATCTCTATATCTTCGCCCGGGTCCCTGGTAAGCGAAGCCCAGCCGTCTTTTTTGTCTATTTGCGAGAGCACAAAGTCCCTGATCTGTTCAGGCGTCCTTATTTCCTCTCTCCTGTTGGTGCGCAGGCCGTTCTCGTCCAGGAAAAGGATATCCAACAGGGGTATAACGGACTCAAGGGCTTTTGCGGTCAGGATGGCCTCAACGTCATCTTTTCCCACTGTCCCATCCAGCTTCAAGTCATTGACCAGCTTCAGATATTTTTCCTGAATGGTTTGTGCTTCCGCCCTTTTTTTGTTATAGGCCAATTCAATTCCCCTGGCGGCCTTTTCAAGCGCTGTCTTTTCCTTTTTCCCTGCTTCCTTAAGCCTGGCGCTGGCGTCCTTCAGGTTCTTGCCGGCGGTCTCAAGGTCCTTGTTCGCCTGTCTGAAAGAAGCAAGCAGGGTCTTGAATTCTGTTTGTTGTTCCGGTGTCAGCCGTTCCCACCTGAAAAGCATCCAGACATGTTCTTCAACGCCCTGGGGTATCTTTATGTCCTGGGTAACCTTGCCGGTGTTCTTCATCTCTTCCACGGCAAAAGTAAGAAGGTCCAGGTTAAAATCTGCTTTCTTATCTGGAAGCTGGTCAGCCATCTGTTTGGCTATCCTGCGCAAAATTAACTTAACTTCCAGAACTTCTTTTGGGTCATCAGTTCCCCAGGTCCCGTACAAAAAACTGGAAAGCGGCTGAAGGGTCGTAATGGTATAGTTTGGATTATCCTCGGCAAATTTGACCAGCTTTGACTGATCGGCCTCGCTGAGCCCGCTCCGGGTACAGCGGACACGGAAGGAAAAATGGCCATCCTCGTCAACTATCTTTTTATAGATATCTGCCCATATTTGATTATCATCTTTCAGCCCGGTCAATACTTCACGCAAAAGGTCTAATTCACTCCTGGTGAAATATGTATTATTATCGGCTTTCATCGCTTTGAGCAGTTTGCCAAGAGCATCTTTGTATTTTTTATGCAGCGGCGAATTCGAGGCTGTTACCATACGAATAAGATTAACGGCCTTGCTTTGTTTATTATCCTTTTTCTTCTGTTTAACACCCTCCACATCACTAAAGGCCAGGCTTTCAAGTTTATAGCGCGGAGAAAAATATTCGGTGATCTTCAACAGCTCTGGAGAAGTAATACTTTCTGAAGAAGTGTCCATCTTTTCTAAAACAGGGAAAGCCGACTTTATCAATATGATAGGATGTTTCGCAAGATCATTGATGTTGTCTTTGGCAACTCGTTCAAGATGGCTGTCGTTCTTTGCGGCAGGCGCCTGCTCAATCAGCCTCATAAGAACGCTTCTGTTAACAACCGCCACCAGATTACTGTCAGTAAGTGATATGCCGCTCAATTTGGAGAGGTCTTCAACAAGCTCGGCTACTTTGTTTAGATCGATCACAGAAAAATTGCAGGTTGTTTCCAGTGCCTGTAAAAATGCCAGAACCGCAGGCAATTCATTTTTTGAAAGACCCAGCAGTTTAGAAACATTTCCCAACTTTCTTTGATAGTTATCATATAACCCTTTTGTCTTTTTGGCCTGTGCCTGAAAACCTTTGTTCATTTCTGCAAGATCAAGCTGGCGCAATCTTATTTGTTTTTTCTGATCTACGGCCCCGTTCAGATCATTGTTTTGAGCCATTTCCTCCAACCTGGTTTTTGCTTTTTCCGCCTCAACTACTATCGATTTTGCTTTGGCTTCCGTCTTTTTAAGACTATGGCCGGCATATTCGACCTTCTTCATTGATGAAGTAATATCATCTATTATCTGCTCTAGCGATCTTCCCTCTCTCATCATTTGGGCAAGTGCATTTATGGTTTTGGGTTCTACCTTATGGATGGCTGCCTGCAGGGCAAGTATTTGTTCGGTGCGGGCACCTTCCAATCGTATGAAATTAGAAGTATAATCAATATTCGGTTTGGCAAAGAATCCCCCGCGCAACAAGACAGGGAGCACGCTATTTGAGATATTCTTTTGTTCTTCTTCCGAAAAAGCGGTAACCTTACCCTCGGCAGATATCCAGTAATATTCAAACTTATCCTTTTTGCCCTCTTCATCAACAACAGAGACAGCGATCCTGTCCCCCGCCGCGATCCTTGAAGAAAATCCCCGCAGATTGCCGATCATTTCATCTAAATTAAGCGGGACCGTAATGAATTTTTCCTTTTTTCCGAGCAGTGTCTTTAAACCAGCAGCTTTTTCTTCCAGGGTGGCAGTGCCTGAAAGTGTTTTGAAGAAAGCAAGGAAAGCTTTAAAGTTTTCAGCATCTTCTATCCCAAGGGCACGGAAAAATTGACTGGCTTTTGGATAGAA
>JAHJBW010000074.1 GCA_018813405.1 Candidatus Margulisiibacteriota bacterium
GGAGCGGTGATCGGTCGATATCTTGTAGAAATAGATGGCTATTCTCCCGACGGGGCCTACCGGGCAGTGATAACCGGAGGGGCCCATGCCGGACCGCTGGGCGGGCTTAAAAAGGGTTATTATTACAATAATCTAAAAAAATTCATCTTTAGCGGCTGTCAGGGAAAAAACAGTTGATTTTAATATTTAATGCGATATCATGTTCTCAATATGAAAAAAGGAGTACTGTCATGAAAAAAATAATGGTTTTACTTTCCTTGATATGCTTGCTGGCTCTGGGAATTTTTGTTTGGGGATGCAGCCAATCTTCGGGCGGAGGCGGAAGCACCACCAACTACAAGATCACCGGCACCTGCGCTCAGCTTTCGACCGCTTCGGCGGCCCTGGCAAAAAGCACGACATCTGTTACCCATATCGTGGCAGTGGGATCGAACAATGCCGCTTATTCCGCCGACCTTAGCGGCGACTCTTTCACAATAGATCTTGACAGCGGCAAACCCTATGCCCTGGGATTTTTCAACAAGACCGGTTCAACAATTACTCTGCTGGGATACTTAAGGCAGAGCGAGGTTGACTGGGACTCCATCCCCCTTATGAGCCCATCATCAACATCAACAGACCTTGGAGAGACCACCGTGACGTCCGGCACTCTCGATGTGACTGCCTCGATAAGCACAACTGATTTTCTGACCGCGGTTGATATGGACACCGCTACCGCCAACTACTACGGGGAGATAGACAATCCCATGAAAGCTTTTACCAATCTTGATGTCGACGGCAATGGCGTGTTCGACTTTGACGAAGGCAAGGCCTTTATGTTCTATCCTTACATCAATATGGGACCCAACAACGAGCCTACTCCTGGCCAGCTGGACAAGATGCTGGCCGGCTACAACGACGATTACGAACCCGGCCCCAACAATTACGAGTTCTATTTTGCCGTACAGGGAGTTGAACTGACCAATGGCTCTACAGCAACACTTACGGTCCCGTCCGCGGTAACCGATTCCTCGTCGAATGAAAGCACTACCCTGACAGGGACCATTGCCAGCGACAGCAGTGGCAGCGGCAAAGTGTGTTTCCTTAAGTTCACCAATGGCGCCGTTTACGGACCCTCTGTCCCACCGTCCGGCACATACAGCCTATCAGTTGACGGCAGTACTTTTACCTTTAGCAATATGCAGGGCACAAATGTGGTAGCCCTGGCGGCGAACGACGGCATAATATATCCTGTCTTTCACCTGGTGACCAATGATGTGGGCATCATAACCGCGGTCAACTACCAATGGAAAAAACTTTCGGCAGGCACCGTAAGCACGCCTACCCTGGCAGAGGTAAAGGCGGCAGTTGAGATGAGCACTACGACCAGTACGGCTTTTATCCATGACAGTCCGGTTATCGAATTCTATTATGACTGGACTTCGGGCACACGCGACGGCTCTGCCTATTTAAGCACCGACGCGCTGACGGGAACGGTCGATGTTTCCGGCCTGGGCGTGGACAGCAATCTGCTTGACGTCATGAGCTGTTACTACAACCTGTCATCCCGGGTGGTCTGCAAGTTTTTCTTCAGGTGAAGCAATATTGTTGGACCAGGCATAATATGGTAGAATTTATATTATGCCCAGAAAAATAAAGATTTTCGATACCACCCTTAGAGACGGAGAACAATGTCCGGGCGCCTCGCTGAACACCGAAGAAAAGATCGAGATAGCCCGCCAGCTAGCCCGCCTTAACGTGGACACAATGGAAGCGGGTTTTGCCATCGCCTCGCCCGGCGACTTTGAAGCGGTCTCTGCCATTGCTAAACTTGTAAAGGGCCCTCGCATATGCAGTTTAGCGCGGGCCAAGAAAGAAGACATCCAGGCCGCCTGGGACGCAGTAAAGCATTCCGATAAGCCGAGAATACACACTTTTCTGGCCACCTCCCCTATCCACATGGAAGCCAAGCTCCGCATGAAGCCTGAAAAGGTGCTCAAGACCGCCGCCGAGATGGTGGCTTTCGCGAGATCGCTTTGCGATGACGTGGAATTTTCGCCGGAAGACGCGGGAAGAAGCGAGCCGGAATTCCTTTACAAAGTGCTCAAGGCGGTCATTGAGGCCGGAGCTACCACGCTTAACATTCCCGACACTGTCGGATATACTACTCCCGATGAGTTTGGCAAACTAATTGCCAGCATCATCAAGCACGTGCCGGAGATAAAGAAAAAGAATATCACCGTAAGCGTGCATTGCCACAACGACCTTGGCCTGGCCGTGGCCAACTCATTGGCCGCCGTAAAGAACGGCGCGGACCAGGTTGAATGCACCATCAATGGCATTGGAGAAAGGGCCGGCAACGCCTCGCTCGAGGAAGTTGTCATGGCCATCAAGACCCGCAAGGATTTCTTTGATTGCGAAACGGACATCAATACAAAAGAGATATATCGCACCAGCCGGCTGGTTTCAAACCTAACTGGCATGCTTGTGCAACCGAATAAAGCAATAGTTGGCGCAAATGCATTTGCGCATGAAGCCGGCATTCATCAGGCGGGAGTTTTGCGCGCAAGGGAAACCTACGAGATCATGCACCCGGCAGACATTGGACTTACAAAGTCAAAGCTTGTGCTTGGCAAACATTCAGGCCGCCATGCTTTTGCCGACAAGCTTAAGGAGATGGGTTATGAGCTTTCTGAAGAACATCTTGAGAAAGCATTCAAGAAGTTTAAGGACCTGGCAGACAAGAAAAAAGAGATTGAACAGCGCGACCTTGAAGCAATTGTGGCTGATGAGGTTTATGTTGTTGAAGAACGCTTTGTGCTTGAAGAAGTGCATATTGATTCAGGCACAAATGTAACGCCCAGGGCCAAGGTTAGGCTTCTTGATAATGGCAAAGCAATAGAAGCCACCAAAGAAGGCGCTGGTCCAGTAGACGCTGTCTACAAGGCGATCGATGCCATCGTAAAGGCCCCAAGCTCGCTGGTTGACTACACCATCCAGGCCATCACCGGCGGTACTGATGCTCAAGGTGAAGTTACGGTGAGGATCAAGAAGGGTGATTGCATCTACGTCGGCCACGGGGCATCTATGGACATCATCGTGGCTTCGGCCAGGGCTTATCTTGCAGCGTTGAACAGGTTACTTGCCGCGTAAACCAAGAACTGTCTCGCATTCGTTCAAAAGTTTGCTTATCCTTTGGTCCTCGGGATCAAGATGGTATCCAATCGCCAACTCCCTGCGAGCCAGCTCGGTCTGCTTTTGCCCAAGATAGGCCCTGGCAAGATGATATCTAGGCTCCGGAAGGCGGGATTTGTCAGCCACCAGATCTCTCAGTATGATAACAGCCTTCTCAAATTCTTTCATCTTAATGTAAACTACGCCCAGATGCATTTTTACCCGTGGATCTTTTGGGTTGAGCCTCAAGGCCTTTTCAAGCAGGTCTTTTGATCGCAGGAATTCGTTGGCCTTTATGTGGACAAATGCCATATTGATAAGAGCATCATAGTTTTCAGGATCTTTTTCAGCACCCTGGCAAAACACGCCCTGGCCATGGCAATATCATCTATGAACAGATAGGTCACCCCCAGGGCATTAATGGTCTCTATCAGTTCCGGAAAACACTCTAGAGCTTTTTTGAAATATTCTATCGCGGCAAAAAAATCCCCGTTGTTGAGAGAATCGATCCCAAGATTATGGAGCTTTTCGGCCCTGTCGAAAGAACCTTCGCGTAAAATACCAGAAAGATCTCTGGCCTTATTTTCTGAACTGACCGGTTTAATGCTCATGCTTTTTTATCGACGCGGGGTCCGGGAAATTTCACTTCGCGAGTAGTTTTTTTAGCAGGGAACGGACGCGCGCGTCCAGGGGGTCGAGACTGGCGGCAGTTTTAAGGGTGTTTTTTGCCAGGTCTTTCTTGCCGGTCAAAAAGTAAAGAACGGCAAGATTGTAAAACGTATTAGCATCAGTGGGATCCAGGCGCACGGATTCAAGCAGTTCTTTTTCGGCAAGGAGGTTGTTGCCCTGTTTGGCATACAAAACACCCAGGTTGCGGTGGGCCCGGGCATGGAGAGGGTCCTTCCGCAAGACATGATCGAGCTCCCGCCTGGCTTCGGCATACCGGCCCAAAACAATGAGGGCCCAGGCCAGGTCGATCCTGGTATCCAGGCTATCGGGGTCAAGAGAAAGGGCTTTCTGATATTCTAGAACGGCGGCCGAGACCTGCCCCTGTTCTATTCGGTCAGCCCCGCGATTGTGGAAATCCTGTGCCTTTGGCATATCCTTTTTGGTGCCAAAAGGCGCATCGGCACGCGCCATTATTAGCGGCCTTGTTCTTGCAGATGGTTCTAGCATTTACGGTTGGCTATTCCTCCACCGTAATGCAGGTCAGCGTCCGGGCGACAAAACCCGTTGCCTGTATCTTTTTAACGATCATCTCACCCATGGCCTTAAGGTCGTCCGCTTCAACGAACGCGATGAGATCATAGGGACCGGTCACCATGTGTATCTCTCTGACGCCCGGCAGACTCTTGCCAAGGTTATAAAGCTCAATTGCTTTTCCAGGCATAGCTTCTATCAATATATACGCACTTGTCCCTGCCATATTAATAACTCCTTAATTGATAATTGCGATTATAGGTTGTTGATTACACCCTGTCAAGATGATATAATTTGACACTGAAATGTTAAATAAGCTTGGTAGCTATTTTTTAAGGGGGTTAATTACCCTTTTGCCGTTGTTTGTGACCATCTGGCTGCTCTGGTTCATGTTCCTGTTCCTGGACGGCATCCTGGGCAGCATAATCAGCACATTCACAGGCCGATCCATCCCCGGGCTGGGATTTATCGCCATAATACTCTTGATATTCCTGGCCGGCTACCTTGCCACCAATATTATCGGCCACAGCCTTATGAAATACGGCGACGAGATCATCTCCAGACTGCCCCTGGTAAAAAACATCTATAATTCCGCCAAACAGGTCAACGAGGTGTTCTTCGCGTCCAAGGACGCAAAAAAAATGCGGCGCGTTTGTATAATCGAATACCCCAGAAAGGGAGTTTTTTCTCTTGGGTTTGTTACTTCCGATACCGCGGAAGAGATAGAATCCAAAAGCAAAAATCATCTTATTAACGTTTTCGTGCCTACCACGCCTACGCCGGCTACTGGATTCTTGGTCATGGTCCCGGCTCAGGAAGTTATCCTGCTTGAAGATATGAGCGCCGAGGCGGCTGTCAAATATATCATTTCCGCGGGTGTGCTGCAGACAAGAAAAGAAGGCCCCAAAGAAACCAGGATATAAATATTTAGGAGAATATCCATGCATATCATTATCGTTGGATGCGGCAGGGTCGGTTCACAAATGGCGCTGATGCTGACCAGCGAAGGGCACGATGTGGTGGTCATTGACAAGAAATCCTCCTCTTTCAAAAGACTTGGCCCATCTTTCAACGGCATAACCATTACCGGCATAGGCTTTGACCCCGAGATACTAAAAAGGGCCGGCATAGAGCGCGCCGGCGCGGTAGTGGCCGTCACCAACGGCGACAACTCCAACATTATGGTGGGACAGATCGCCAAAAAGCTATTCAACGTGCCAAAGGTATTAAGCCGCCTGTACGACCCGGAAAGGGCGCTCATCTACCAGGAGGCCGGCATGGACATTATCTGCACCACCATGATCCAGGCAAATATCATTAAGGACGCGGTATTGGAAAAGAGCCGTCAGCATGAATTCTCGTTCGGCAAGGACAAAAAGGTAAATATTACCATTGACCTTAAGCCGGGAAAGGGAAACTGACCTATGTATATAGTGATCGTGGGCGGTGGAAAGGTTGGCACTTTTATGGCCAAAGCCTTATCATCGCGCAAGCATGACATCGTGCTTATTGAAAAAGACGAAAAACGCGCCCAAAAGGTTGCAGAGGATCTGGATAAGATACTTGTCATTTGCGGGGACGGCTGTGATCCCCACGTGCTCGAGGACGCGCATGCTGAAAAAGCCAGGGTCCTGGTCACGGTGACCGGTGACGATGAAGACAACCTTATTATAAGCCAGCTGGCCAAGGACACTTTCAAGGTCCCTCGCGCCATTGCCAGGATCAACAACCCGCGCAATGAACAGACCTTTCAGATGCTGGGCATAGACGCCATATCGTCCACCACCATCATCTCAAAGCTTATTGAAGAAGAGGCCACCATCGGTGAGATAAAAACACTGCTCTCTTTAAAACGCGGTAAACTGGCGATCGTCGAGATGACCCTGACGCCGGACTCTCCCGCCACAGGGAAAAAGGTCCTGGACCTTAAGATGCCCGAAGAATCGATCATCGCCAGTATAATCCGCGACGAAAAGATAGTTTTCCCCCGGGGCAACACCGTGCTTTTTCCCGGTGATTCCATAATAGTGCTAACCCAGTCAGATAAGGAAAAAGATGTTAAAAAGGTCTTTATGGTAAAATGATCATAAAACCTTCCAGGGACGATTATTATTCTATCGCATTCTTCACCGGAAGGACCATGATAATTTTTGGCTTGCTCTTTCTTGTACCGCTTTTCACCGCCCTGCTCTTTTTAGAATGGAATCCCGCCATCGATTACGGCGTTGTAGTGCTTTTCTGCTTTGCGGCAGGGCTTTTGCTGCAAACCGTCTTTCACACGGAAAAAGACCTAACCTGGCTCACTGGATTGGCGGTAACATCCCTTTCCTGGCTGGTCATGATGTTTTTGGGGGCCATTCCCCTTTTCATGTCAGGCCACTACGGCTCGTATCTGGATGCCTGCTTTGACGCCATGAGCGGAATGGCCACCACCGGGCTGGCCCTGATCCAGGACCTGGACCACCTGGCCATATCACACAATATGTGGAGGCATTTTCTTATGTTCGTCGGCGGCCAGGGGATTCTGGTAATAGGACTGACATTCCTTATTCGCGGTTCGGCCGGCGCCTATCGCATGTATGTGGGTGAGGCGCGCGAGGAAAAGATACTTCCCAATGTCATCAAGACCGCCCGTTTCATATGGGGAATAAGCATTTTTTATATGTTGATCGGCACGGGCGCGCTGGCGCTGGTGGCATTTTTGCTGGGCATGCCTCCCATCACATCACTCCTGCATGGATTATGGATATTTATGGCGGCGTTTGACACTGGTGGATTTACCCCGCACTCGCAAAGCATCCTCTATTATCATAGTTTTGCCTTTGAAACGGTCACAGTGGTCTTGATGCTGCTGGGCACCATGAACTTTGCCGTGCATTACGCTTTGTGGAACCGCAATATCAAAGAGCTGTGGAAGAATCTAGAGATAAGGTCACTGTTCATCACCACCACACTAACGCTGATCATGGTAGGAGCAGGCCTCGCCGCCCTGGGTACCTACCCCAACTGGACAGCTTTTATCAGAAAGGGCGCCTATCAGCTTATTTCCGCCCACTCGGGAACTGGCTATATGACCATTTACGCCAGCCAGTTCATTACCGAGTGGAACCCCCTGGCCTTCTTTGCCATTATCCTGGCCATGGCATTTGGCGGATCCGCCTGTTCCACGGCTGGCGGCATAAAAGCCCTGCGGCTGGGAATAACACTCAAGGCTTTCATTCAAGACATAAAAAAGATAATGATACCGGGCGGTTCTGTCATCATAGTCAAATTCCACCATGTAAAAGATGTCATCTTGAACGAGAATATCGTGCGTCCTTCGTTACTAATTCTTATCGCTTATATCACAACCTACGTTCTTGGGACGATCGCTGGATTGTTTTACGGATACTCCCTTGCGTCAGCCTCTTTTGAATCGGTATCAGCCTGCGCCAATGTCGGCCTGTCCTGCGGCATTACCTCTCCGGGCATGCCCAACGGCCTCAAGGTAGTCTACATCATTCAAATGTGGCTCGGAAGGCTTGAGTTCATGTCCGTGTTCGCTCTCATCGGATTAATAATTGCTGGATTTAGAGGAAAATAACATGACCAAGAAATTGATATTTGTTTTACTGATCTTTTTCCTGAGCCTGGGCCTAATGCCCGGGCCTTGTGCCTCTTTCCCTGGCCCCACGATAGCAGACATGATCAACAACGCGGTATCCTACGACAACCAGCAAGTAATAATCGAAGCCGAGATCATCGGCAATGTCATGAAACGTGGGAAAATTACCTGGCTCAACGTCAATGACGGCAGTTCCGCTATTGGTGTCGTCATAGCCAGCAAAGATATGCCGGCCATAAGGTATGCCGGCAACTACAAACACGCCGGCGACAGGGTCAGGATAAGCGGTATTTTCAAGAGGGCCGACGAAAAATACGGCGGGGACCTTGACATAAGGGCGCAACAGATAACGGTCATCGAAGAAGGCCATAAAATAGAAAGAAGGGTCAATCACCGTAAAATGATGCTTGTCTACATCTTACTACCCGTAGTTTTATTCTTGATCATCATAAAACCTAGACTATAAGGTCCCCTACCGGCGTTCCGCAGAACCCACACCTGTTACCATCTAAATTTTCTTGTTTGATCTGGTATCCCATCCTCTCGATCAGCAGTTTTTTGCACTTGTGGCAATAGGTATTCTCGCCGGGGTCGCCAGGCACATTGCCAGTATAAACATAGCGCAGACCTGCCTCATAGCCCAGTTTGCGCGCCTTTTCCAGCGTCTTGAGCGATGTTGCCGGCAGGTTGCGGTATTCCAGGTATGGCATGAAGCGAGTTACATGCCAGGGGGTGTTCTCTCCCAATTCCGTCCTGATCCAGCTGGCGATATCCTTTAACTGTTTATCGTCATCATTCATGGTGGGGATAATATTGGTAATGCACTCGACATGCATGTTCCATTTCTTTTTGGCGCGGATAGCGGCCTCTAAAATGGGCCTGAAGTCGGGCACTTTAGCCAGCTTTTTGTAAAGATCATTATTAAAGCCCTTGATGTCAACCCTGAAAGCGTCAAGATAGGGCCCGATCATGTCCAGGGCCTGGGAGGTGATATAGCCGTTGGTAACATAGACGGTGTAAAGCCCGTTCTCTTTAAACAGCTTTGCCCCGTCCAGCGTGTATTCGAACCAGATGGTGGGCTCGTTGTAGGTCCAGGCGATGCCGGCACAATTTTCTTTTTTGGCTAACTGCAGCAGTTGTGCTGGCGGGATAAGCTCTTCCCTTAGCTCGTCCTTTTCCCTTTCGTAGACCACATGGGCTATTTGCCAGTTCTGGCAGTGGCCGCAGCGCATGTTACAGCCGTAGGTCCCTAAAGAAAGCACTTGCGAGCCCGGGTGGAAATGGAAAAGCGGTTTTTTCTCGATGGGGTCAGCGGCGATCGAGGAAACAACACCGTAAATCAGAGTATAAAGCTTGCCATCTTCGTTGACCCTGACCCCGCAGTAGCCGTAATGGCCGGGTGCGATCTGGCAATGTCTGGGGCACAAAAAACAGTGGACATTCTTATGTTCAATCTTTTCATACAACAGCGCTTCTTTTTTTTGCATGCCCTAAAATTCTAACACCGGCCAAATCACAATGCAATGATAATCCTCTGAAATTTTTTAAAGGATTGGAACTGAGCTCCCGGGCGCTCAGGTAATCAGCTTAACTCCTTTCTTGATTTGAGCTATAATTACGGATATGAAAGCTTCTTTTGAAAATGACAGGCGGCTGCAGGATATTTTAAGTCGTATACTAAAAGTTTCGCGGCCGGATAAGATAGTATTATTCGGCTCCCGCGCGGGCAGAGCAAGTCGGCGGCTAAGCGATTTTGACATCGCGCTTTTCGGAAAAGTTGATCTTCCTCGCGTAAAAGCAGAATTGGAAGAAGCTCAAACCCTGCTAAAGATCGATTTAATCTCTTTCGACACGCTAAAAAATATAAAACTTAAAAATAAAATATTGGAAGAAGGTGTGGTTCTTTATGAAAGAAAAATATGAGAATTTCTGCAAGGCCCTTGATCGTCTTAAGGAAGCCCTGACGGTTGAGCCTACCGGGCTAAATTTGGATGCCGCCATACAAAGATTTGAATTTACATATGAATTATCCTGGAACCTGTTAAAAAAACATCTATATCAAGAAGGAATTGAATGCCACACCCCCAGAGAATGCTTCAGCCGGGCTTTCCAGAATGGGATCATCGAAGACGAAGAATTATGGCTGAAAATGATCGGTGACAGGAATTTATCAAGCCATCTTTATGATGAAGAAGAAGCCAAAAGAATATACCAACAAATTAAAACAAAATATTTCGCGTTGTTTGAAAAGCTTAAGAAAAAAATGGTCTAGATCACCCTTTCACCACCCCCAGCGGCTTCATGCGGCAGACTTTGCGGGCCAAGCCGGCATTATGCACGACATCCACAACTTCGCGGACATCTTTATACGCCTCCGGCGCTTCTTCTATCAAACCTTTGCGCGAGGCTGAACGCACGATGACACCCTTCGCCTCAAGCTCATCCATCAGCTGTTTTAAAGTAACGCTCCGCATTGCCTGCGCCCGGCTCATGCGGCGCCCCGCCCCATGGCAAACTGATCCCCAGGTCTCTTCCATGGCCCGTTCAGTTCCAACCAGAACATAAGAATAACGCCCCATGTCGCCGGGGATCAAGACCGGCTGGCCGGGAAATGCTCGTGTGGCTCCCTTGCGATGCACACAAAGGCCGTTTTCCATCTTAGCAATGTTATGCGCAACATCATAGACCAGAGAAATGCCAGGCTTCCCCGGGGACGATCTCATGGTTTTTGAGAAAACTTCACGCGTCCAGTGCGTCAGAATCTGCCGGTTGCACCAGGCAAAGTTGGCCGCGCCCGCCATGGCGGCGTAGTAGTCCTTGCCTTCGGGCGAATTTATCGGCGCGCAGCACAACTGTCTGTCAGGCAGATGGATATTGTATTTTTGGACCGCCCTATTCATCACTTTGATATAATCGGCGCAAACCTGGTGGCCAAGTCCACGTGAACCGGAATGCACCATGATGGTAATCTGTCCCTTCAATAGCCCAAACTGGTTGGCAGTCTTTTCATCATAAACTTCTTCGACCACCTGCACCTCAAGGAAATGGTTACCCGAACCCAAAGTGCCGGCCTGGTCCGTGCCCCTGTCTTTGGCATGCTGGGAGACCAGGGAAGGATCAGCGCCCGGCAAAGAACCCTCAGATTCGGTCTGAAGAATATCATTCTCTTCTCCAAACCCGTGCGAAACAGCCCACTTGCTCCCCTGCACCATGACCTTGTCCATGTCGGTCTTGGAAAGCTCGATCACCCCGCCTTTGCCGACCCCGGACGGGACCTCAGCAGCCAATCTGTCAACAATGTCGGAGATTTTGTCTTTTATTTCTTTAAGCTCAAGGTCGGTACGCAAAAGTCTGATCCCACAGTTGATATCGTAGCCAACTCCCCCGGGAGAGATAACCCCGCCTTTGGCAGGATCAAAAGCTGCCACGCCGCCAATGGGAAAGCCATATCCCAGATTAATGTCAGGCATGGCCAGGGAGTTGCCGGCAATACCGGGCATAAAGGCAACATTTATCATTTGAAGGTAGGCATTATCGGAAACTATCTGGGGAAGCATGTCCTCAGAAGCATACAGCAGGGCATCGGTAAGCATACCTGCCTTAAAAGATTTGGGGATCTTCCACCTGTAGTCATCGATCTTTTGAAAGATTTCTTTTGGCTTCATTTTACATTGTGATAAGGAAGTAGAACTGGTCCTCGCCTCCGGCGTCAAAGCCTTTGGCGTAGCCGGCCTTTAGCATAAAGCTCATCAGGCCATACATATTGGCGGTCTCAAGATTTATCTCGGCACCCGCGCTTTTGCGCCACAGCATATCGGCAAAACTGCCCGAGGTGGCGCCGCCTTCGTCAAAATAGACCGCGCCCCATAACTTTTCAAAGAAAAGATACCCGTAGCTCATTCCGATCTCGGGATTAGCAATGGGGAAACGGTATTCAAGCGTACCCAGGCCGCCTTTGGTCCCATAGATCAGGTTGGAAGGATAGCCGCGGATGGGCAGGTATTCCCAGGAAAAACTGCCCTGTTGGAGCTCATGCCCGCGGGACAGGACACCCTGGAAGGATGCCATAAGGACATGGCGTTTTTTCATCATGGGGAAATATCTTTTAATGCCGCCGGAATATCTGGTAAAGGTAAAGTCGGAACCCAGCTCGGAAGCATACATAACGGTCTTAAAGCTCATATCCACACCGTCTTCCGCGCTTATGGAAGCCTGGTAGCGTTTCAGGCTCATGTAACGCCAGGCTAAAGCAAAGCCTTTAAGGTCTCCTATGCTGGGTTTATTGGTATAGGATTCTATGGAAGAAATGTTCGAGAGCCCTATGCCTTCGTAACCGGCGGAAAAGATCTGCCTGTCATACCAGTTATAGACGCCGTTGTGGTAAAGGCTGGCATAGATGCCGTAGGCGCGCTGTCTTTCCCAGTAGGTGCCGCCCTCCCAGCTGTACGGCACTGCCAGGTCGGTGGCGGTAAGGGCAATCTGGGGGAGAAAGACGTTGTTGGCATAGAACACGCTGTAGGTGGGGCGCATGCCGGTCCAGTCGTAGCCAACCTGCGCCGAATACATATGCTGGCCCACCGGGTCCATGCCTGCAGTATAAAGCAGGGTGCTCATACCATTCTCGTTGTAAAAAGCATAGGGCATCCAGAACTTTGGCAAAAGGTAGCGCAGGGGATAGTATTTATGGTCTTCTTTTATGACC
>JAHJBW010000075.1 GCA_018813405.1 Candidatus Margulisiibacteriota bacterium
CATTAAAAAGACCATCAAATTAATTGGCCAGAAAAAAGACAGGATCGGCCTTACGGCCAAAATATCCTTTATTCTTATCACAAACGGCACTCTTATCGGCCAAAAAGCCGCCAAAATGCTCAAAGAATATGGTGTGAGGATCGGGATATCTTTTGACGGAATGCCCGAAACCACGGATAAAATGAGGGTCTTCAGGGCGGGGGGGGGAACACCGGCATCCCCGGCCATCATGAAAGGGATCGAAGTCCTAAAAAGAGCCGGGCTATCTCCACAGCTTGCCATAACTCTTTTCTCACACAATCTGACGGCTTTTAAGGAAAATCTATCCTGGCTAAGAAGCAAGCTTGATATCAAAGATTTCGATATCAGTTTTTATCATCCGCCTTCAAAAAGCAATGGCGGCAGAAAAATGCCGATAAAATACAGCATAAGTTTTTTAAAATCAGCAATAAGGCTGTTCAATGATCTGGGATCAACCTTCGCGAAATTTGAACTATATAAAGATCAATTTCACAAGTTTGAACCGATCCTTTTTGACTGCGGCGCAACCCGGGGACAAATTGTTGTGCATCCCGACGGCTGCATTGGCAATTGTGTTGCCACGCTTAAAAGCAAAAAAGACTTCATTAAAATGGATGATCTGCCGAAAAACCTGAGAGAACATCCTGTTTGGAGAAGCGATGCCGAAAGCGGGCCGTTATACAGGGAAGAATGCTATTTGAAGTGTCCCTACTTCTCAATGTGCAGCGGCGGGTGCATTTATGATTCGGAGGCCATTTTCGGCAGTGAAAAAGCCAACAATCCAACATTTTGCAACCTTACCAAGGCCTCTTTCGAGATACTGGCGGAAGAGTGCATAGATCAATATTTACAGACTGCCTTGCCAGTTGTATGACAATTTTGCAAATATCGTCCTGCCAGTTGAATCGACCCCTCCGTCATAGCTGACATCTTCATTATATCCAAGGTAAACGGCAGTGCCGGGCTGATAGACATATCCCAGCAAGGCGCTAAAGCTTAGGGTGTCATCAAAGGTGTTCTGGTCCGCAATGACCCTGGCAAAGAGCTTGGGGATGATCTGATAATTTACTTTCCCCCTTAAAAGCCAGACATCATAGACCTCTTCCCCTCCCGCGCTCTTTCTAAGGTTTTCCCAGGTTGCTGAAAGCTCTATGTTCAGGTTTGAGACCGGCTTTACATTTGCCATGACCTGAAGGGCGTACCTCCACCCCAAAAACGAATCATCTTCATCTGCGGGGTCGGCAAAGTGGTCTTTATCATAAAAGATCGATTGCCCCATCCTAAAAAGGAGCATGCCGGCAAAATACTTACTGGCAGTGTTTTGATAAAAGGCTGAAACTTCATTTTTCAGATATTGCTTCCCCCTCCAGTTTTCTATCCCCAGCTCATAGCAAGGCTCAACCTGATGCTGTCCTTCAAGATCAAAAAGGGCCATAACAGCGTGTCTTGTCTGCTGGATCGTGTCATCATGATCCAGGATAACCTCCTGCAGAATAAAAGGGGTAGCGGACCTTATCACTGTTTCGGGCAAGAACTTATATTCTCCATACAAGCCAAACCCGCGAATAGCCGGTTTTTCAAGAAAGCCCGCCTCAGCATTAAAGCTGGGAGGGAGATCCTTGTACACAAAGCTTAAGGTGAGCTTGCCATCGCTTCTTTTTAATTTCGCGTAGAGCGCGGGGTCTTTTGTCGTCTCAACACCATCCGCTGTCTCTGCTTCGGTCCAGGAATACAGGCCCTGCATGTAAAAGGTGTAATAGTCTTGAAAGCGATAGGTAGTATCCAGGCCCGCCACCCTGTTATATAGATATTCTCCGGTTTGGGTCCCTTTATATTCTTTGTCGGTATAAATAAGGCCGATACTGGACTGGTCGGCAAAATCGTTCTTGAACCGTAAAATATTGTAGTAAGCATCCGGCCCTCCATCAACCCCTTCATCATAGGAAGAGATGACGCCATAGCTATAGGAATCTGTTTTGCCCGTAAGCTTTAACCCGCCCAAAGGGTTGGCAATGCGTCGGGAATAAAAAACAGGGATATGGGTATTAAATATCTCGGCCCCTTCTAAAAAGAATGGTCTCTTTTCCGGGAAATACAGTTCGTAACGCCTGTTTATCCCGATCTGGTCCGCATCCGCCTCGATCTGAGAAAAATCAGGGTTGACCGCAAGGTCAACGACCAGGTTGGACCGGTAAGCATACTTAAAATCCACCCCTGCGTCAAAATTTCCCTCATGATCCAGCGAAGTGCCTGCTCCATTCAATTCTCCCTGATACCCCCCCGCGGCATAAGGTGTTGCGCTAAAGCTATGCGTTGGAAGTATTTCCAATCCTTCCAGTCTTCCCGCTTGCTGCATGCTCCCGTCAATATTTAGGCTCAGAGGCGGCCAGGTGGAATGTTCGCTTTTGCTGGGGATGTCGCGTGTCACCAACATGCCCCAATCTTGTTTCCTGTCACGAGTGGCAAATCTAAGGTTTTTAAAAGGGATCGCAAGTTCGGCTGTCCAGCCATCCTTATCTATCATCCCCGCGGACCTATAGACCGCGTCCCAAGAGTAATCCATCACATCCGCTTGATCTATCTTGCCATCTACCTGTATTCCCCGCGGATTCACACCGAAAACGAAGCCGCTTTTTTTTGTGTTCAAAGTATCTATGTGGAGATAAACAAGGTCGTCCTCAAGCACTTCGTCCCGATTAGCATAATTTGCCCTTATATTGGGGACATTCTTATCAAAACATCTTATCCCAAAATAGACATTGTCATTATCATAAGTGACATATACTTTAGTCCCCTCTGTCGCGGGCTTGCCCCAGTTCACTTTGGCTTGAGTAAACTGGCTTACAGTGGCCGCCTGCTCCCAGGCCTTGTCGTCTAGTTTCCCGTCAATCTTTGGGGAAGAGGACGCCTTTTTGACGCTTATCGATCTGGGGATATCCCTTTTGGGGGCAAGGGACGATGGATTGATTATTTCGTTGCTCACTTTTTTCTCCTTTTGGCCGTTCCGGGCTGTTTTTTAAGTGCGGCTCTCACTAGTTTATTATCGAAAAATCTCAATAAGAATTTCACTTTTTTCTTCTGCTGGAGCGGGCGCTCCAAAGAGGAAATGGTATAATATCGAAATGAGAATATTGCTTATAATCCCTCCCCAACATGGGCCATTCCAACCACTTCTTGGGGTCCCGTCCATAACAGCTTACCTGAGGGAAAAAGGCCACGAAGTATACCAACAAGATCTTAATGTAGAAGCTTTTCAGTACTTTTTATCCCCAGAAAGGCTGAAAGAAGCCCAGGCAGACACCAAAACCATCCGGGACACAAAGAGGGCAGTTAGAGCCCTCCGCTCCCCAAAGACAGCAAGCTCTCCTTCAGAGTATTTTAGCGCGATCTCTAAGATCGAAAAAAGCCTTGGGTTGATCTCAAAAAATTACTATCCTGCGCGTCTTTCTCTGGGCCAGAACGCGCAAGAAAAGCACTCTCATTTTTCTTCATCTGGCCTCCTTAAAGCAACGATAGATGCAAGCTCAAATCCATTCATCGAGTTTTTTGAAAAAAAGGCGCTCAATAGGATATTAAAGTTGTCGCCGCAAATTATTGGCATCTCGGTATCCTGGAAATCAAACCTATTCCCCGCCTTTACGCTTGCCAGGATGATAAAAAATATCGCCCCCGGCATACACATAACAATGGGCGGCAGTTACATTTCCGCGCTGGAAGAATACCTGAAGAGAAATCGCCGCCTTCACAAGTACATTGACAGCTTTGTGGTCTATGAAGGAGAAATATCCGTTGAGAAACTGGCAGGGGCTATAAAAAGCCAGCAAAAGTTAAGCTCGGTCCCAAACCTGATCTATATGAAGGAGGGGAAGATATTTTACAATCCGCCTGAATCTATAGCATTAGATCGGCTTCCTACCCCCGATTATGATGGACTGCCCCTGAAAGACTATTTTTCGCCCTTTCCCGTTCTGCCCCTGCTCACATCTCGGGGATGCTACTGGGGAAAGTGTGCCTTTTGTTCTCACAACCCAAACTACAAAAATCTTGACCAGCGGGATGTTGGGCTTGTCATCGATGATATAAAAAGATTGTCAAGAAAACATAAAACGCGATGCTTTCTGTTCAACGACTCATGTATGTCCCCAAAAAGGCTTGAAGAACTTTCAAAAAGATTGATCAAAAACCGCTTAAACATTAAATGCATCTGTGAATTAAGATTTGAAAGAGCGCTAAGCCTGCCGCTTCTTAAGCTAATGTCAAAAGCGGGTTTCGATCTTTTATATTTCGGCCTGGAATCGGGCTGTCAGCGCAGTCAAGATAAGATGGAAAAAGGCGTACGGATCGCAACGGCCGAGAAGATACTGAGGGAGGCAAAAAAAGCCAACATTAAATGCGACATTTCCAGCTTCATAGGTTTTCCTGGGGAGACAAAAGATGAGGCTGTCGAAACCTTCAAGTTCTTTTCCCGCAACAGGCGGTTTATCAACTCCATGAGCGTGGGAGTTTTCCAGCTCACAAAGAATTCCAGGGTTTACAATGCCCCAACTGATTACGGTATTGAAAAAATCCATAAAAACCGGGGAGAAGACCTTTGCCTGTCTTTTCGTTATTGTTGCAAAACTGGCATGAGCCAGGAACAAGCCAGACAGCTATTATGCTCTTCCTGCGTGCCAAAGGACATTGTCTCCTTGTATCGAGGCCGAGAACACTCCATGACTGCAGCCTGCTGATTCTGTGGTATAATCGATTTGCAAGAAAATGAGCTTAATACATTTCTCGACCACGCAAACAAGCGAACAAAAGATACTGGCCCTTAGGAAAATATTAGAGGAAAACGACTTTACTGCGTCTGGTATCCGCCGCGCTTTTGGCGTCAGGAACAAGTACCAAATAAACTTATTGGACATTCCGACCTCGTCTTATTTCGCTCAACACCTGGACTCTGGCCTTTCAATTCTTTTTCTGCTCTTTATCTTGGAGGAAGAGATGCCTCGCTCAAAGATTTTGAAGTTCTTTGGCCACAGGGAATTGAACATCTTTCAACAGCTAAACCTGCTTTCCATATCAAAACGCTCGGTCAGGGCCCGGGTATCCCTGGAACCCGTCGAGGACTTGATCATCGCAACAGACCTGAGGTACACAGGACGCCCTGAACGGAAAAATGATGTCTACTACATTGGCCTGGATACAATATTTTTGCGCTCTGCCATTCCGAAACAAAAGCTTAACAAGCTTAAAACCAGCCGAATCCTGGATATTTGTACTGGTAGCGGTATTCAATCACTGTTGTTGTCAAAATACTGCAACAGCACCCTGGGCATAGACATTAACCCGCGAGCACTGAACTTTGCCAGATTCAATGCTTTATTGAACGGAAAAAAGAATGTGAAGTTCGTGCTGGGGGATCTGTTCAATGCCGCCAACAGAGAGCGGTTTGACCTAATTGTCGCCAACCCGCCGTTCGTTCCTGCAGTCGAAGCCCCCCTCCTCTACGCCTGCGTAAAGGACCTGGGGCCAAACAAAGCCCTGGAAGATGTTATTAAAGGCGTCCCTTTGCATCTTCAAGAAGGAGGGGAAGCTTTTATTGTGTCCTTTATTCTTGGATCGGGGAGTGTCCCTTTTGGAAAAAAGATCAGGCAGCTGCCGGTTGACATCTTTGAATTACAATTAGCGGAATGGGATATCTACAATTACACACGAAGCAGGATCTTCCCACAAAGGAAGTCATTTAACTTTGGCGCCTGCTATCAAAAAGCGGGCAGGCTGATGGACTATTTTAATAAACACAGGATCAATTCGATCAGATATTCGATTTTCCACGTAAGGAGGGCCAGGAAGTTTTTCTATTGCAGAGAGACCCTGTCCCGCAAGCTCACCGGGCCTTCCGCAAAGATCGCGAATCGTATAGCAGGCCGTTTTCGCCAAAAAACCTGAGTGTCTCCAGAATACCCTTTGTCACTCGCCTGCTTCGTTCCCCGGGTTCTAATATTTCGCGGACGATCTGTTCAACCGATCTTTTGCCATTACAGGCATCCAAAATCCTCATGTAAAAAGGGTCAAAGGCAAGAATGATCCTGCCCGGAAGATAGGCTACTGAGCTGTCAGCCTTTCTCACCTTTTTGCCCTGGTTGGTCTTCAGTAGTTCCCCAAGACTGCTCACGTCATGGTTGTACGTCATGATCTTGGCCGCTTTCGCGAGCTTGGGACAAGAGTGAAGCCCCATGCTTTCAACTCGTCGAGGGCCCACACTCTCGGGAGGGCTCATTCTGATAAGCTGTTCGTGTTTGAACGATTCTTTTATCAACACGTCTCCGTTGTTTTCAATATATTCCTCATACAATCCTGTCCCCCCTACCCTTTGTCCTAATTCCAGAGGAGTGATAGACAGCTTTTCCAGCAAAAGCATAGTGGTCAGGGGATAAAATTCGATACAATACATGAACAGACTGCGAATAGCTTGCAATTCCGCGAGCATGATCGCACCATTATTAAGATAATAGAAAGACGGAAAAATATGCGGGTACTTTTTTATAAGGGCCAGCTCTTGAGGCAGATCCGTGATCAACGGAGAAAGTCCGCCCGTTTCCTGGAAGACATTGTCCCTGAAGCGTCCTTTTTCCTGCGCGTACAGTTCGCTTCCCTTCAAAAGGGTCAAAAAGTATATCTGTACGCTGGAGAACGGAGCATAAAGTTTTGAGCGCAAAGCTAAAAGCAGGGTTTGGTTCATTTGCTCAAGGCTTTCATCTGGAAAACCAATAATAAAGGAAAGTTCGGAAAAGATCCCGTGCTTGTTCAATAGCTCCAATTTTTCAGGGAGCGTTGAAAGCGGCAAGTTCTTGCCGATCTTCTTTTGTATCTCAGCCGAGCCGCTTTCGATCCCAAGAAATATCATGCGGCAGCCAGCTTTTTTAAGCTTAATTATAAGGCGCTCGTTCAGGGCTTCCAGCCTGGAATAACAGCTCCAGGAGATCCCGTCTCCCTCGATCAGCGACAGGAATTCTTCCGCTCGTTTTGAAGACGCGAGAAAATGATCGTGCACGACGGAAATGTTCATGAACCCATACTTTTTGAACGTTGCGTCCGCGCGCCTTAGATCGTCAGCAAGTTTTTGGGGGGATTTCATTCGGAACTTTCTTTTCCACATTCTGCATGTTGAACAAAAAGTGCAGCGAAAAGGGCAGCCCCTTCCCGCCTCGATCGCGCCAAGACCATACTTTTCAGGATGCGGCAAAAGTGAAAAATCCAGACCGGGAAGATCGTCCAGATTTTCTATGAAGGGACGGTCGGAATTCCTTACTATTGTATTTTTCTTCCTAAATGTAATGCCGCATATATTATCAAAAGAAAGGTTGTTTTTTATCGCATGCAAGAGTTCCGTGACCGTAAGCTCGCCTTCCCCCCTGACAATCACATCGACCTGTCCGAATGTTTCCAGGACTTCGGCTTCTTCAAAGGAAACTTCCGGACCGCCAAATATTATGGGAATATCCCGCGCATACCTTTTGCATTCTTTGGCGATCAACAGGGACGCGGGAAAAGTATTGCACATGACGCTAAAACATAACGCTTCCGGCTTGTCCCTTAGAATTCTCTGGGCCGCCTTCTTGAAGAAATTGGATGATATCTTTTTCCCTAAAGAAAATATATTAAGGTCGATTATCCGCGGAGAAAAGCCCTGTCCCTTCAGATAGGAAGCCAGGGAAAGCAATGCGCCAGGAATATAGGGCTTTTCCACAAATGCGGCCCGTTTTTCTTTTGAAGACTGGATAAGAGCTACGCGCACATAAGCCTCCTGTAATCGGAATAATCCAATCGAACAGCCTCTGTCCTCTTGCCGGGGACATAGGCAACATAACATCGTGATTTTGGGGGAAGTGTCATTTTGCCAGCTCTGAGAGCCTGTGCCAGGGAAAAGACATCATGATCATAAACGGCCAGCTGGACATTCGATCCTGACGGGCGTTTGGACAAATATCCTTCCCAAAGCAAAGTCTCATGCATGAACACCTCATCGACGAGCTGGCTTTTAATATCCGCCGCGTATTTACGCAGTCCTTCTGTTGCCACCGATGGGTCATCAGGCAGGCTTAACCAGTTGAATTTTCTAGTTTTCTTGTAAAAAGAAAGCAAATCCAGCCCGAGTTCTACCGGAGAAAGCGACTGATATCGCATAAGCACCAATGAAGTCATGGGAAAAATGTTAATTAGGTAGGAAAAGAGATTCCGCAGCTTTAGAACAGTATGGGTCTTAATGGCTTTGTTTTTTAGACAGAAGAACGAAGGGAAAATGTGCGGATATTTTTTTATTAAAGATATCTCAGCTGGCAAATTCGTCACGACAGGGGAGAGTCCGCCCTGCTCTTTCAATATCCTCCCGGTCATTAAGTGCCTTGATCCCTGATACATCTCGGTTCCTTTCAGAAGGGTCAATACACCCAGTCTGATGTCCGATGACAGGGCATGCAGTTTTGACCTTAATGCCAGCAGTAATGTCTGGTCAAGCTCTTTTTCCCCTTCGTGGGGAAAGCCAAGGGTAAAAGAAAGCTCAGCAAAAACATCATGTTTATCAAAGGCCCTGAGCAGGTCCGGAAGCTTTTCAAGGGGCAGGTTTTTTTTGATCTGCCTCTGGCTCTTGGCCGAGGCTGTTTCAATGCCAACGGCAACGCTCTGACAGTTAGCTTCCTTTAGTTTTTTGATCAGATTATCATCCAGGGATTCCAGCCTGGAAAAGCAATTCCATTTAACTCTCTGGCCTTTAATTTCCTTCAGAAATTTCTCTGCATTTTTGCGAGAGGCCAGAAAGTGGTCATGCCCAATTGAAATAATTTTGTCTTTGTCCTTAATGATTGCCTGTGCTCTTTTTACTTCCTCCGCCACTTTATGCGGTGATTTAATTCTGAATTTATGTCCCCACATTTTTGAGGTTGAACAAAAAGTGCAATGAAAAGGGCAGCCCCTGCCCGCCTCAACCGCGAATATTTCATATTCATCAATCCGGGGCAATAAAGAATAGTCAACACAGGGAAGGTCGTCAAGATCACCAATGACAGGACGGTCAGGGTTACTTATGACAATGCCGCCTTCACGATAAGTGATCCCCGGAATTTCTCCAAAAGGCTTATTGTTCTGCAAGGAGCCCAAAACATCCACAAGGGTCAGCTCCCCTTCCCCCCTGACTATGACATCGATGTTCTTAAAGGTCTTTAACACCTCCTCACCTTCGAACGCCACTCCCGGGCCGCCGAATATTACGGGAAGCTTAGGAAAAAACTTCTTGCATTCTTCAACCACCAAAAGTGTTGTGGGGAGAGTATTGCAAACAACGCTAAAGGCTAAAACATCCGGCTTCCTGGCAATTATCATCCTGGCAGAGGAAATAAAAAAATCTTCGGGCAGGCTTGACCCTCTGTAGATCAGGTTAAGGTCAAATACCAGCGGAGCATGCCCTTTTTGCTTGATATAAGTGGCCAGCGACAGCAGGTTGAGCGGTATATAGGGCGTACAGTTCCTCTCCCAGGCCGCTTGTATAATTGCTACACGCATTTTATTTCCGATTTAAATAGTCGCTTTATAGAATTCGATGCTTTCATATTTATATACTCTTTCAGCACCCGTGACAATATCTCGGGGTTTTCGGATATCAATATTTCTTCGGCATCCACTTTCTTGCCGGCACAAAACACTTCCTGGCTCCCTTTGATCTTAAAATAGGTCGCTTGCTTTGAATGATGCTGCCATTCAAGCCCTTCGCTTATGAGAAACTCATAAATATCCTGCCCCAGACGAAAAGGAGAGGCGAATAGTTCCCCGATAAGGGCCATTGTTGTACGAGGCAAGAACGCGACCAAAAATCCGAATATAATTTTGGTCCTGAGCAATTCTCCCGGGTCAGTGGAACAATTCTTTAAGTAATTAAAAGAAGGGAAGATCAAAGGATATTCCCTTGCCAGTTTTAGTTCGGCGGGCAGTCCTGAGATAGTGGGAAATATTTTTTCAGAAATGTCCAAACTACAGGGGCTGAACTTGTGCCTGGCTTTTAAGAACAATTCGCTGCCTTTATACAAAATCAAAAGCGACATATGCATTCTGCTCGAGGGGGCAGATATCCGCATCTGCAGACAAAGCAGCAGTGTTTGATCAATCTGTTTTATTGTCTCTCGCGGGAAGCCCAGGATCACTCCGGGCACAGCCAAGATGCCGTTCTCTTCCAGGCACCCCAGAATAGAACAGATATTGTTAAGCGGAACATTTTTTCTTATGGCTTTCTGCATCTTAAAAGAACCGGTCTCAACCCCTAAAAAGATCCTCTTGCATCCTGCCAGCCTCAAGTTTTTTATCAATTTGCTGTCCAGCAGGTCAACTCTCGCAGAACACGACCAGGCAATTTTCTCGCGGCTCATCAAGTCAAGAAATGTTTCAGCCGCCCTTCTGTCCGCTAAAAAGTTGTCGTGGGCAATAGATATAAAAGAATCGCGGTCCTTTTTAAATAACCGGCATGCGTTCTTTAACTCTTTCACGATCCTTGGCGGGGATTTTATCCTGAAGGACCTCTTCCACATTTTTGAGTTCGCGCAGAAAGAACAGCAATACGGACATCCTCGTCCCGCCTCGACCGCGCCCTGCTCGTAACGGCCAATATGCGGAAGGAGTGAAAAGTCTAGAAGCGGAAGTGAGTCCAAATCTTCTATAAACGGACGGTCGGGATTCCTTAATATTTGGTCTTTATCCCTGTATGTCAGCCCCAGGATATCGTTTAATGGCATCCCGCTCCCCAAGGCTTGCAAAAGTTCGGTGAAAGTTGCTTCTCCTTCCCCTCTCACAACAATATCGATAGACCTAAAAGCTTCTAAAACGGCTTCTTCTTCAAAAGAAACCTCCTGTCCGCCTAAAATCACGGTCACGCCGGGAGACAGTTTTTTGCATTCATTGGCTACCAAAATGCTGGCAGGAAGACTGGCACAGGTAACGCTAAAACCAATTGCTTTTGGACGGCAGCGAAGGATCCTTTTTGCGGCGCTCTTGAAAAAATCTTTTGACAACCTGCCCTTGGGCAAAAGGACATTGAAATCAAAAACGTACGGCCGAAAATTCCGCTCTTTAAGGTATGATGCCAATGACAGCAGGTTGAGAGGAACATAAGCTTTTTCTGAATAATAATCCGTAAGCACTCGTGTTGTTTGAACCAGGGCTATACGCATAGATCACTTGTTTCTTTAGAGCCAGGCATATCATAAATATATATAATCTGCTTTTGTTTTGCAACATATCAAAACCCGCTTGCCTGCAATTGGTAAAACCGATATACTTTCCTATACATGAACGAGAAGCCCAACCTTAGAATGCTGGGGGCATATTTCCGGCTCCTGATGCCCTATTGGGACAAAAGCGTATTGTCCCTCCTTTGTGTGGGCATCTGTGTAATTTTCGGCATGGTATCCCCGCTGATCACAATGCTTTTGATCGACTACGCCTATCCCAACCAGGACCTTTTCCTGCTGACCTTTTTGGTGTTTTTTGGCATTGTCATATTCTTTTTTAACACTTTTTTCTCTGACGTTTCAGAATATTTTGATACCTTTATCCACCAAACGCTGGCTATTGATCTAAGAAAAAGATTTTTTGCCCGCCTGCTGAGGCTTCCTCTTCGTTTCCATTACGAAAAACAGGTCGGCGACCTTATGGTCAGGGTGACCGACGACATTGATACCATCGTCGATACTGTTTCAGAGGTGATCCCTGTCTTTCTTAAAACTATTTTTCAATTGGTGGCCTTATTATTGATCTGCATTAGTATTGACTGGACATTGACCCTTTTAGCCCTTGTCGGTATCCCATTATATTTTGTACAAACCGGCTTTTTTGCCGGCCGCTTCGCGCATGTGCAAGAAAAGTCCCAGAAAAAGGAATCAGAGGTCTATACTTTCTACCAGGAAAAAATGAGCAATGTCAAAACCATAAAGTCCTTCAACCAGGAACTGTACGAAACTGACAGGCTGATCGATAAACTCAAGGGCCTTTTCAAGCTGGTAAGGGAGAATCTTTTCCTTGCTTTCTTTAATTCCTTTTTCGATGCCATGCTGGTAACTTTGTGGATAAGCTTTCTTACCTGGTATGGCGGCTACAGGGTAATAAGCGGCCACATCACTATCGGTGAAGTAATGGCCATCCTGACCTATCTTGGCCAGATACATCAGCCATTCATGGACTTTGGCGCTGTTTATAAGTCCCTCATCTCAAGCCTTGTGTCCGTCCAGAGGGTCGAAGAGATCATGAACGGCCATCCCGAAGCTTATTATGACACCAAGAGCTTTGTGCTTTTCCAGATAGAAGGCAAGATCAAGTTTGAAGAAGTGGGCTTCCATTATCCGGAAACGGATGAATATATTTTGAAGGATGTTACCCTGACCGCCAACCCGGGAGAGATAACCGCACTCTGCGGCGCAAGCGGCGCCGGTAAAAGCACGATCATTGACCTTCTGCTCCGGTTCATTGAGCCAACTGACGGCAAGATATTTATAGACAACTACGACCTTCAAAAAATATCTCTCATGACGCTGAGGGCCAATATCTCTATTGTCTCTCAGGACGTGATCATCTTCTCCGGGTCTATCCGCGAGAACCTGCAATACGGCTGTAAGGTGGTGGATGAAGCCCGAATGGTCCAATCCGCCAAGGACGCCGAGATACACGAATTCATCATGAGCCTCCCCGACGGCTATGATACTGTCATCGGCGAGGGAGTACTGGGGCTCTCAGGCGGCCAGAGGCAAAGGCTCTCCGTGGCCCGCGCCCTATACAGGAACGTTAAGATCCTCATACTGGACGAAGCCACCTCCGCTCTCGACAGCATTACCGAATCCAAGCTGTATCAGAACATGAAAGAACGCATCAAGGACAAGACCGTCCTTATGATCACCCACAGGCCGTCCACCCTGAGGAACGCCAGCAAGATATATGTTATTGCCGAGAACGAGATAAGCGAATCCGGCACCTTTGATAAATTGCTGGCCAAAAAAGGCGATTTCTATAAATTCTACCAGGCCCAACTGCAGGAGAGCGAAGAAAAAATAGAAGAAAAGATAGACCTTATCAAGTACAAGAAAAAGATCGCCAGGGAAAAAGAGAAAAAGACCAGGGCTAAAAAGGCCATGAAACTCTCGGCGCTGGAGAAAAAGGTCTTAAAATTATATTACGATGACGGTGAAACTTATGCTAAAATTGGTAAAGAGCTGAATATGGAGCCTTACGATATAAGCCTTATCCGAAAATCCGCCAAAGACAAGCTTGACCGGATGAAAGAACTGGAGATAGAAGAATGAGCGGACCGGTAAAAAGAATGTTAAACACCATGTTCAGCGAAGACATGGCCAAGCAAAGCTTTTTTGTTGAAATGCTCACCCTGGTTGTTTTTGCCCTGCTGGCATTTGTAATAATATGGCTGGCCAGCTATAAGATACCCATTACCGCGCCGCAGGACGGACAGCGGGTAGTGATCGAGCAAAAGAACATTTTTGAGCTTCTACTTTCAAAGAAAGAATAATACGAGGTAAAAACAGTGGCTAAAGCATTGATTGTGGACGACGAAGTAGCGGTTATTGAGTCATTCAAAATGATCCTGGGCATGAAAAACTTTGATGTTAATACCGCGCAGAACATTGATGAAGCGGAAAAGGTCATGAAACAAGGCCCTTATGACATTGCCTTCATAGATATGCGCTTTCATAACGAAGACCTGGGCCTTGTGATACTAAAGAAGTTAAAAGAGATAGACCCCAACCTTCAGGCGGTAATATGTACTGCCTTTGCCTCGGAAGAAACCAAGATACAAGCCATAGAGATAGGCGCCATGGACTATATCAGCAAACCTTTCACCGTGGATGCCATATACGAACTGGCCGACATGGCCATTGAGCATCGCAAAAAGCAAAAAGGATAATTGATTACCAGATTATCTGGTTCTGCCCGCCTTCAAGGTCCCCCAGCATGCTTACGGTCATCTTTGCGCGGTAGAAAGCGTCCATCTTCTGGTTGGTTAACTGCCTGAAAAAGCTTGGGCCCCAGGCGTTACTGCTCATGTTCCAGCTCATGGTATTCTGCATGGCTGTCCCCCTGTCCCTGCTCCCCAAAAACATCCCTATTTTGATCTGAGAATTCCTTTGGATCTTATTTTGCAGATCTATGTTTAGCATAAGGGGAATGTCAGAGGTATCACCGTCGGGATCAAATAACACCCTGTTATCATAGTGATGAGGATCAGCATAAAAACTTAAGGAATCAACAATGTATTTGGTACCGCCAACCTCGATAAATATCCCCAGAGTTCCCATGGCAGGTTGTCCTGCCCCCGTCGGGCCCGGAGAAACCAAAAGATCAAGACTTGTTATGGTTATTTTTCCACCTTTATAGGTTAGCCAGGGGGAAATAGTCATAAGCGGATATTCTGCCGGACTGGGTTCTCCGGCCAAAGCCATGGTGGTCCTGGTTTGATTTCCCACCACCATAGCCCTGCTTGCAAAAGAAGCGCCAGCCAGAGGCGCCAAAAGCAGACAAGCCATTAAAATTGATATGAATTTGGTTTTCATAGAATTTCCCTCCCTTATTACCATACGATCTTATTCTTGCCGGCTGGCAGCTCAGCGTTATCAAAAGTGAATGTTCCGATCGCCAAAAAAGATTGATAGTCCGTTCCCAGGTCAATATTGTCAGATACAGTAGCGGAGCCGGGACCACCAAAAGCCTTGGGGCCTGAAGCGTAAAGCCGTCCATTATCAAGTCGAGTCGAGTCGGATGTCGACCCGGCCAGCAATATGCCGACGCGTATTTTAGAATTCACGGTAATTACCGACTTTAACGCATTGTTAAGATTTGGATCAAGATCGGCATCGGCTACGGGATCAAAGATCAGCATTGAAGGATTATGGTTGCGGATCAAAAGAAATGGTTCGGCAAACACATAAGAGACGCCATCCTTGACAACGACAAGCCTTAAATGCCCGCCTATCTGCGACCCCGGCCCGCCCACAAAGTCCATGTCAGGCTTAAAGCTAATCAGCCCGCCTTTATAGGTTATAACGGGAGAAAGGGCCATAAGCCTGGTTTTTTCAACATCCGGATCGGCCAGAACCGCCATCCTGACCACGACCTTGTTGCCAACCTGAGTTGCTGTATCGGCCAAAGAGATACTGCCAGCAAAAACAGAAACGAGAAAAACACCTAATAAGACAAGAATACTTTTCTTCATGATTTAACCTCCTGTATTCGCCTTATTATAAGCCTGAAAAGTTTTATCGTCAAACAATACCATCGAAACTTTTTGGGTGGTTATGTCTCCTTTGATGAGTTCGATCCTCACGATGAGAGATAATAGCATGTGTAGCCCGTATTGAGGGTTAATATTGCCAGTGATAAGACGCTTTGGCAAAGATGGTTCTTCCTGTTGACTGAAGGCCGTCTGCATAACTTATATCTTCATTATAACCAAGATATAACGCTGTGCCGGGATGATATATGTAACCTATCAAGAA
>JAHJBW010000076.1 GCA_018813405.1 Candidatus Margulisiibacteriota bacterium
CCACTGGCATTCCCCTGCCTTTCATCAGCTACGGCGGCACCAGCATGATCATCAATCTTTTTTCCGTGGGGCTTTTGCTCAATATATCCAAAAGGGGAAGCGACAAAGCATGAAAATTGCCATTTCCGCCGGCGGCACCGGCGGCCATATTTATCCCGGCATCGCCCTGGCCCGGGAGCTGGCCGGCCGGGGGGAGGACCGCGAGATATTTTTCATCGGTTCAAAGAACGGGCTTGAAGGACGGCTCTTAAAAGACCAAAACTTCAAGTTATATCAGGTGCCGTCCAGGTCTTTTTCAGCGAATTTTCTTACCGCTCCTTTTGTAAATATCGTCGGGCTGGTCATGGCTTTCCTTCTGCTGTTGCGCGAACGGCCCGCTGTACTGGTCTCTTTTGGCGGCTATACAAGCTTTGCCGCGGTAGTATCGGCCTGGCTGCTCAAGGTCCCGGTGGTCATCCACGAACAGAACATACTTCCCGGCAAGACCAATCGGTTCCTTTCAAGGTTTGCCGGCGCCGTGGCCCTGTCTTTCGAGCCGAGCTTGAAATACCTGAAAGGCATGGTGACAGGCAATCCCGTAAGGAAAGAGATCCGCGGCCTTAAGAAGGTGCCGTCAAAAAAGTGGGTGGTGCTGATCCTGGGGGGCAGTCAGGGCGCGCTCAGCATAAACCGGGAGCTTATCTGCTCGCTCGATCTTTTCAGGGACAAAAATATCGAGATAGTCCATTTGATAGGTAAAAGGGATTACGCGGCCTTTTACGGGTCCCGTGACTTTTCCGCGTATCCCTTTTATCAACCCGTCCCTTACATGTATAATATAGAAGAGGCCTATAAAAGGGCCCATCTGGTGGTTTCCAGGGCGGGCGCGACCGCCATAGCCGAGATACTGTCTGTCTCACTCCCATCGATACTTGTTCCGTTCCCTTACGCGGCCGAGGGCCACCAGGACCTTAACGCGGAATATGTGGAAAGGGCGGGCGCGGGAATAAAATTGCCCGACAGCCGGCTGATCGAATTGCCCGATATTATATTTGAACTGTTGGAGAACAAAGAAGGCCGTCTGGATAAAATGTCCAGGGCCGCGGCTTTTCTGGCAAAGCCCGATGCCGCCGCGAAACTGGCGGATATCGTGGAAGGATTGGCGAAAGCATGATACTGAACATGGACCGCATTAAGAACATACATTTGATAGGGGTTGGAGGATGTGGCGTATCCGCCATTGCCAAGATACTTTTTCAGATGGGCTACCACGTCAGCGGTTCCGACATAAAGGAAAGCAGTAATACCATACGGCTGAAAGACCTTGGCGTCAAGGTTTACATAGAGCATGACGCCAGCCACGTCAGGGGCGCCGACATGGTGGTGGTGTCTTCGGCCATCGACAAGGACAATCCGGAGATAGAAGAAGCCCTTTCCAGGAATATACAGATAATCAAAAGGGCCGAGATGCTGGCCTGGATAATGGACCGCTTCAAGAACCGGGTCGCGGTGGCCGGCACGCACGGCAAGACCACCACATCTTCGATGATAGCGAAAATATTCCTGGACGCCCAGAGGGACCCGTCTTATCTGGTCGGCGGAGAGACCGACTATGTCGACGGCAACGCGCGGCTGGGGAAAGGGCCCTCCATTATTGCGGAAGCTGACGAGTCCGACGGTTCTTTCATGTTCTTAAACCCCAGCGTGACGGTAATAACCAATATCGAAGAGGACCACATGGACTATTACGGCAGTTTTGAAAAGATAGTCGACATGTTCAGCAACTATGTGGGCAAGTTTAAGGGGCAGGGGCTGGTGGTCATAGAAGCCGACCATCCCAACAACCGCTTCATTATAGAGGACAAGGAGATAAACAAGGTAACCTATGGCTTTTCGGACAGGGCCGATGTCAGGGCGGTAAACGCGGTCTTTAACAAAAAGTACACGGCCTTTGACGTGATAAACAAAGGAAAAATGCTGGGCCAGGTAAAGCTTAGCATTCCCGGCCGACAGAACATATTGAACGCGCTGGCCGCCCTTGTCGTGGCCATGCATCTGCGCATATCCTTTTCTTCCGTGTGTTCGAGCCTCCATTCTTTTTCCGGCGCCAGGCGCAGGTTCCAGCTTATCGGTGAGTTCAATGATGTCAAGGTCATTGACGACTACGCCCATCACCCTACCGAGGTCAGGGTCACACTGCAGGCCGCGCGGCTGGGCTGGGGGCCGGACAGAAGGATAATCGCCATATTCCAGCCGCACCGTTTTTCGCGCACCTTCCATCTTGCTTCCGAGTTCGGCTCGGCCTTTCAAGAGGCCGACCAGGTGATCTTGACCGACATTTACAGCGCCGGTGAAAAGCCGATCCCCAATGTGGACGGACGCACGCTCCTTAGAGAGGTCGAGAATCATCACAAGAACGTCAAATACATCAAACGCAAGGAAAAAATAGCGGATTTCCTAAAGGATATCGTCGCGCCGGGCGATATTGTCATTACCATGGGCGCGGGCGATATCCATACGGTCTGCAAAGAACTGCTGGCCCGGCTGAAGATGAAAGACAATGGACCTGAAAAAAAATAAACCCTTGAAAAATCTGACGACCTTCAGGATTGGCGGACCGGCCAAATATTTTGTTGCGGCCAGCGATCTTCAAGAACTTAAGGACGCCCTTGCTTTCGCGAAGAAAAATAAACTTCCGGTCTTTGCTCTGGGCGCGGGCTCTAATATCCTGGTCAGTGACAGGGGCTTTCCCGGCCTGGTCATTAAGCTGGTGGGGGATTTCCGCGGGCTCGATATCTCGGGAATAAAGATTACTGCC
Organism: Candidatus Margulisiibacteriota bacterium; assembly: GCA_018813405.1. Taxonomy (GTDB): domain Bacteria; phylum Margulisbacteria; class WOR-1; order XYC2-FULL-46-14; family JAHJBW01; genus JAHJBW01. The sequence continues at coordinate 2,798 of JAHJBW010000076.1, forward strand.
GGGGCAGGCCTTCGCGTTTCGGAGCTTTTGCGGACAGCCTGCAGTAACAGCTTGTCTGGCCTGGAGTTTATGACGGGTATCCCCGGCACTGTTGGCGGCGCTGTCGTCATGAACGCGGGGGTAGGGAAAGCGGCTATAGGCCATCTTATAAGCTGGGTCGATGTTCTGGATGGGAAAGGCAAAAGACACAGGCTAAGGCAAAAGGACCTTGAGTTCGGGTATCGAAGGTCCATTTTGCGGAAGAGAAAATATGTTGTTATTGAAGCGGGCTTTAAGGCGCTCAAAAAAAGCAACTCCGAAGAGATAAGGAAACGCATGAATGGGCTAATGAAGAAGAGGCTGTAGAGCCAGCCGTATAATAGGCCCAGCGCGGGGTCGTTCTTTAAAAACCCGGCCGGCCAGCAGGCCTGGCAGCTCATAGATGGGGCGGGATTGAGGGGAGCCAGGGTTGGTGATGCCGAGGTATCAAAAAAGCATGCCAATTTCATAATCAACCGCAAGAATGCCAGGGCGGAGGATGTCTTGGCGCTGGCAACAAAGGTTAGGAATAAGGTCAAGAAGCTTTCCCAAGTCAGCCTGCAGCCCGAGGTTATCATTGTTTCCCCAACACATTGAAATTTCTCCCCCAAAGTAACGATAAATAAGTAGGATCGTGGAGGCGTATGGCAATAGAAAAACAAGATTTTCGGGAGGAAAAAAGTGTCACAGTTCCAATTGATCTTAAAGCAGGAAACGTTCGCACTGGCAGTAAATGCCATTGAGATGAGCACAACTCGCCCGTTTGATAAAGCTGATGGTCAAAAACAGGATGATGACCCCTTTGCCAGCGAGTTCATGCTGGATAAAATGGTAGCTCAGGCCGAACAATTCAAATTAACGCCCAGGTTCGACTTTCTTAACATTCCCTATGACAATCACCAGGAATATTATTTTATGTTCCCTGACGCATGGCACATCGAAACGCCGGTCGTGGTCGAGACCCCTCAATTCATCACAAAAACCGTCTATTCCTTATATAAAATGGTGCAGGCCCAGGCAATGGAACGGCTCATGCACGCGTTTGGCTTAGAAGATAAATGGTATGCCAGGTTGGCTAAATTCGCTATTTTTGATATCATCTTCACTCTATACGCCGGCGGGCTGACCCATGAAATCGCCGGTCACGGTTGGAGGTCAAAAGAAAGCGGGAATGACAGAAGTTACTCTTTGAACCTGTTTAAAGGGGAATTTGGTCAGGGAGCTGTCACTAAAGTTGCTCCAAATCATACGGTTTTTCAGGACTTGCTTTGTACGGTCGAAGGCACTGCATCGACCCAGAATGCCTCAAAATTGTCTTACAAGGACATGCGCATTAATGGCGGCGACCACATCAAGGCACATTATTATCTGGACACCAAATGGGATATTACCGCTTATATCTGGATATGGAACAATCCCAACTGGAGCCTGGTGCCGGGCCAGGATTTTAAGGAAGACTTTCAAGGCTCAAGCGATCAGATGGGTGACATATCGTCGTATTGGTTCGGTTCCGGTTCTTTGAGGTACCAGGAGTTATTGGACAAAGGATATCTGCCTGAAGAGATCAGCCGTTTGGGATTGTATAAAGGACCCGGATTTTCTTTTTGGACGATCTATATGGGCGCGCTTTGGAACTTTGTCGATCCAACCGCAATATATCTAGCCTATCAAATGGGCAATTACGTGATCAATGGTGATGATAAATTTGCCGTCCCTGACTATCTTCCCAGGACCAATTATTATATGACCCCTTACGGCTCGTGGTATGAAGCGTCCATGCCGTTCTATATAAAAGACGCGGTCATGGAAGCAGGCATACATACTACCGCCAATACCGAAGGGCTGGAACAATCAGCCGGGGGGTGGATAGAGCTGCAAAACTTGAGACTGCAACCCCATAAATATGCCCGCTTTGACATGGGCGGAAAACTGCACGTGTTCAACCTTAGAGGGAAATGGGGGGCTTTATTTGAGACATCCATAGTTTATTCGCCTTTAGATACTGTTGGCATAGGAGGAAAGATCGGTTATAAACCAAAGGACGCGTACTTGCCCGGATATCCCATGGACAGCTTGATCTGGGGCATAGATATCGTATTAAGATACTAATTGGAGGCATAAAATGGCGGAAGTAAATTGTTCATATTCGGACGGCGCTAATCTCTGGAATCCTTATTCACAACCGAAGGAACTGGTAGATGAAGCGCTCACAACATCCGGGGCCAAGAAATCCCAGACAAACATTTCAAGCTTGTCGGAACGGCAAATAGCTCAGGACGGGTCCGCCGCGATAAAGGCAAAGGTGCAGGAAATAGTTGGCACGGCCATTGCGTACGGCCTGTCGATCACGCCGCTTGCCATCTCCGGTTGCGAGCTGCCGAGCGATCTCATAAATATGTTGGACGAAGCGGATGGTTTGAAAAAAGCAGGGGATTATAAAAAGGCCATTGACCTGTATGTCGAATTCGTTAATGCTTCAACAGAGCAAAAGGAAGTTCTCAACCTTAGGTCCACGGCGGTCTACAATATGCTTTTGTGCATCGAACGACTCCTGCCGGCCCTGCCCATTAAAGAAAAGTTAGACCTGTTTGACGAAGAGAAAATGATGCTCTTCGACAAATTTTTGGATGATATAGATACGATACTTGCCTGTTATTTACAGATCATCGATGATATCTCAAACTCACCGCAAGCCGACCTTTATGTTGAAGATATGATGGGCCTCTTCAAGCAGGTCCGGAAGTATTTTGGGGATGAAAATCTTCATCAGTTCGTGGAAGATTCAACTATTCATATCGGAAATTTTATCCGGTCGATTTTTGTTCTCAGGGGATTTGACGCTTCAATGGCATTCCTCAATTCGATGCGGGAGGACGAGGTCGCGACCTTGCAATCGATGCAAATATTGTATGCCATCTTACTGAACACCTTGTTGACGTCGGATCCTGCTCCGGATGCCGCCGTTGTCGCTGAACATATTAGCGAAGTTCGGGAAAATGGCGGGGATGTGTGGAGGAACACCGCTGACCTCGAATTCTATGCTTCAGGACTGACACTTGACGAGTTCATGATATTTATCGGCCAGGCGGGGGATGACTTGCCGAGCCAAACGGTAATAATAATGTATGATGATGCTGCAAAGACCGCACTTGAGCAAGACCCTCTCATCCCCGTGGAGGATGCCGCTAATTTACTGCGCGATTACTTCTCCTACTGCAGTTCTTTTGTACAAAGCATTAGTAGCACCGTTGCTGCAGCGCTGGGGCATTCCGGATCCGAATCCTTCGTGGTAACGTATTTTAATCGTTTGGACCTTGCTTCAAAAGAGACCTTCCTGGAGCTGACAAAGGATTTCTTGCCAGAGGACGATCTGAATGAGCTGGTCAATATTTTTATTGGGGGCGTCCTTGGATCAGATCCTCCTCTTTCCATAGAAATTGTCAGCGAATACCTGCAGGAATACCAGGGATTTGACCTTGATCTTTTTTCCGGAGGCCTATTAGCCGCCTTAAAAACATATCTGAAATTGCTGGACATGTTCATTGGACCGCAAGCTTGCCTTGATTTTGCTAAAAACCTTGAAGCCTTCATGGACCATGACGCGATAGCCAGCGTTTATTATGCCCTGGCAGAAGAAATGCTGTCCAATACCGACAGTTTTGACAATGAGGTCTTAAATATTATTCTAGAATCCATCAAGAAATATGAGCAGTTCTCAGAGGCAGAAATTGACTGTTCCTTTTATGTGGATATCCTTGACAGGGCCAATATTTCAATACAGTTGATAGACAGCTCTACTTTGGCTGAACTTATCGACCTTTCACAGACATCGGGGTGTGTTATAGACAATCCATGATCTGGTTGAGGGACTGAACAAGGGCGGGACCACTGTATTCGATTCTTGAACGCCTTCGTTTTTCATGATATCATAACCACATGTTATTTGATCAAAAAATCAAGGAATTGGAAGAAAAAGCCAGGCTTATCCGCCGCGATATCATCAGCATGATATCAAAGGCCGGCTCCGGCCATCCGGGCGGATCGCTTTCGGCCACGGACATTCTTACCGTGCTTTATTTCCACAAGATGAACATCCGTCCCACCGAGCCGAATTGGCCGGACAGGGACAGGCTGGTGCTTTCAAAGGGCCATGCCGCTCCACTGTTATATTCCTGCCTGGCCGAGGCGGGCTATTTTCCAACATCCTACCTTGGCACTCTCAGGCAGATCGGGTCATCCCTTCAGGGACACCCTGACATGCTTTCACTTCCGGGTATTGAGATGACGACTGGCTCTTTGGGACAGGGTCTTTCGGCCGCGGTCGGCATGGCACTGGCGGCCCGGGTGGACAAAAAAGCCTATCGTGTTTATTGCGTAATGGGCGACGGCGAGACACAGGAAGGCCAGATATGGGAAGCGGCCATGGCGGCCGGGCATTACAAGACCGACAACCTTACCGCTGTCCTTGACCATAACAAACTTCAAATAGACGGACACATCGAAAAGATAAAAGGGCTTGATCCGGTGGTTGATAAATGGAAGGCCTTCCGCTGGAACGTTATTTCAGGCGTTAACGGCCACGATGTAAAAGCCCTGATCAAGGCGTTCGATGAGGCCGAAAAGGTAAAAGGCCGTCCCAGCATCATAATAGCCGATACCATCAAGGGAAAAGGCGTTTCCTTTATGGAGAACAACAACGAATTTCACGGCAGGGCGCCCACAAAAGAAGAAACGGAAAGGGCGTTGGAAGAGCTTAAATGAGCGAAAAAAAACAAATAGCGACCCGTGACGCGTACGGCAAAATACTCGTGGAGCTGGGAAAAGAATTTCCCAACATCATTGTCATGGACGCCGACCTTTCCGTGTCTACCAAGACCTGCGGGTTTTGCAAGGCATTTCCCGAAAGGTTTTTCAACATGGGCGTGGCCGAGCAGGACATGATGGGCGTGGCCGCGGGCATGGCCGCCACTGGCAAGACGGTCTTTGTTTCTACCTTTGCCGTATTTGCCACCGGCCGCTGCTGGGACCAGATACGGGTTTCGATCGCTTATCCACGCCTCAACGTAAAGATAGTTGCCACTCATAGCGGCATTACCACCGGTGAGGACGGCGTTACCCACCAGGCCAACGAGGACATCGCCATTATGAGGGCCATACCCAATATGACAGTTATAGTTCCCTCTGACGCTGTCGAGACCGAGGCTGTCATACGCCACTGTGCCGTAACACAGGGGCCAACCTATGTCCGTCTTTCCAGGCCCAAGACCGACGTCATCAACGAGACGGGCATGGAGTTTATAGTGGGCAAGGCGCGCCAGATGAAAGAGGGGAAAGACCTAACGATCATTGCCTGCGGCCTTATGGTGGCCAGGGCCCTTGACGCGGCTCAAGCCCTTGAAAAAGATGGCATCTCAGCCCGTGTCATCAATATGCACACCATAAAGCCCATTGACAGGGAAGCAGTCCGTAAGTGTGCCGAAGAGACCGGCGCCATAGTTACCGTTGAAGAGCACAATATCATTGGCGGATTGGGCGTAGCCGTGGCCGAGGTCCTGGTAGAGGACCATCCCGTTCCCGTGGCCAGGGTAGGCATCCGGGACATGTTCGCCGAATCGGGCAAGCCGGATGAACTGCTGGAAAAGTACGGCCTTACCGCCAGCGAGATCGTTAAAGCCGCCAAAAATGTGCTGGGCAGAAAAACCGCATAAAATATTGACGCCAATCCGATGTTTTATTGTCTATTTTCTACTATCTATTTCCCAAACTGATAGTTGCTAATTCTCTGCGCCCGGCTTTTGTATGAAAGAAATATATCAATGCGTTCATGAGAGCATCTCTTTCCGTTTTATCGTAAAGTCCAGTTGGCCCAAGCGCCCTTTTTTTTTCTCTAGCTATCTGATCGGGAAGATCTGTGTGATCGAACAGCTTTTTGTCATACCAGACGATGCTGTCCATAAGTTCATCGATTCGCTGTCTATTGGCCGTCCCCCCTATAATCCCCTGAAAGAAACAACCAACTTTGTATCTGGACTGTAAAGGGGCCAAAAATATTGCTTGGGCCAAATCAACTGGCCCTGGGCTGTAGAATTCTTCAAGCCAAGAGGTTTTATTGGTTTCCTTTACGGGAGGCTTGTCCCCCAGACTCGCATTCCAATCGCTAAGTGGCATTAAAATCCCACAATCCCCATACATATTATTCAGTAATCCTTGATGAGCAAAAACAGAATCGTTTCCGAAAATAACTTCTTCAATATTTCCATTATTTGAGGTGCTCCGATGTAAGAACTGATCAGCAGCCTGAAGCGCCCTTTTCTCTTTAACATCTCTCAAAGCACGAATTGTCGTCAGTAAAAGTTGGTTTTTTGCAATTTCTTGACCAGAATATAGCTTTCCCCATGTTATAGCAAAAGCAAATTTCAATTCTGAGCAAGCATGCCCCATCAATCCAATTCTTACAAAAGGCAAGGTCACAGGTCCGATCTCGGTGGCACTGCATAACCTCAAGTCTCCTGCAGTCATAGTTTTTTGCGGGATATAATCAGCATAAACCGTTAGATAATTTCTTATTATTTGTTTTCTTGGAATAGAAGATAGTCCATTGGCAATAAATTCCTGCCGCAGTAAATTGTGGTCCTGATGGGGCATTCCTACTTTTGCTCTTATTTTCATAAATATATATCGTGAATATGGAGGTCAAATTTCACCTATCCTGCTCCAACATTTCCGGAGGTTGAGCTTTTTGAGATATATCTATCAACAGCTCAAGGCGGCGCTTGAAAACCTCATAAAATCACCTGAAATTTCCTCGCTTTCCCTGCGAAACATATTCGAGGGGAATCGTTTATGCGAGTATCAGGGACTGTTGACCTTAGCGTCTATCAAAGACCAAAAAATAAAAGAATTGTGACCATGTCTCATCTTTTTGTGCCGGAAAGGCAAACCACCGGCCCGCTTGGCCTGAGCTTTTTAGGATCAAAATATCATTTTGGAGCAGGCGCTTTGAGACTGCCTCTTTCCCGCCAGGTTTTGGAAGAAAAACTGGTCCAAAAGCTATTATGCGATAACCTTATAGAATTGGCCCCTCAAATTGAAGAACAAAAAATGTCATTATTGGTGACAGGCTCTGGCTCAGTATTGGTTTTGAGAAAAAGAGGGGATGATGGAGAAAAGTTTGATATTTTTGTTGTCTATAGGGAAGGTGAGGTGCCGCTTAATCTAAGCAAGGGATTAAAATGCTTGATTTTGCAAAAGACAGTCCCGGATGATGATAATTTTGTGATCACAGATCTAACGGCAAAGCGCAAAGATTTTGAGTGCATAGAGCTTCCGCTGAACGAGAGGGTGTCTTTTCCTCTTTTAGAAGGCGATACAATACTGGCGCCGCTTGGCGTCCCCAAAGAAAAACCACCTGGCAAAAAGCAGATATGGCTGCCTTTGGTTTGCTCTTTTCAATCCGTAAGACCTTCCGACGCCCAAAAGCTGCTGGATTGGATCGTGGACGGCCCCCAAATAGTGGTACAAGAAAGTATTAGACGATTTGGGCATTTGTCCATTGCGCTTGGGCGCGAAGTAGAAGAACAGCCGCCCCATCACATGCCCGGGGTAACGCAGGTATGCCAGGTGATTGGCGCGTCGCAGAGCGACCTGCGGCCAAAGATCCTTGGCTGGGTAAAAGAACTGCAGGAAAAGGGCGTATCCTCTCTGCTTGACCAGATCGAGAGCACAGAGCTAAGGGTCAGGATAATAAAAATGGCTGATGAGTCCCGTCCCATGGCGGGAAGCAGTTGGTCAGAGGCAGAATTCCGTCAGCTTATGGCCATGAATTGGCTGCTCAAGGAAAGGGCGTTTGTGGAAATAACCACAGCCAACAATTATCGGATGGCAGAAGAAGTTGGTCGCTTATCCAACACAGCGATCCTGGCGCTTACCGAGAACGGATCTCTTATGGCCATAAGCCCTGTCTTTCAAAGCCAGATGATAACCGAAGAGATACTGGGATCAGGATTTGCCGAAGCGCAAATGATATTCAACGCCCTGGTGCGGTTTGGATATTTGCATCGGGATGGCAGGCTGAGATCAAAGATGTTTTCAGGGAAAGACGCCTTTGTAAAAGAATTCGAGCCGCCATTTGGGCTTGATCAAAAGATCAGGGGAGAATTATTTGATTTTCTAGAACCCTTCATGGTGCGGGACATCCAATATGAGCGCATCAGGGAAAGAGCGGATAATGGTCTGCCCGAGGTAATGGTGCGAGGACAGGGCAATTTATCGAAAGACATCGCTATAGGACGGAGAATTCACGCATTTCATATTATAACCTCAAGGGTGGTAAAGCTGGCGGTCAATTACACAGGCGACATGGCGGAATTTCAAAGGTCATCGCAAGAAGTGCACCGTGATTTTACCATTGTTTGCAGAATAATCTGGCCGAATGGTTGACGCGTTTTGCTCTTTGCCATTATTTCTGTTAAAATTTAGGCATGAGCAACCGCCCTTCCTGGGATGAATATTTTATAGAGATAACCCGTCTTGTTTCAAACCGCGCCACCTGCATAAAGCGCAGGGTCGGCGCTGTCATTGTAAAAGACAACCGCATCCTGGCCACCGGTTATAATGGGGCTCCCCGGGGTCTGGACCACTGCGACGCGGCCGGCTGTTTGCGCCAACAAATGAAAGTTCCGTCCGGCGAGCGCCACGAGCTTTGCCGCGGCCTGCACGCCGAGCAGAACGCCATCATCCAGGCCGCCGTCCACGGCGTCAACATCAATGGCGCCACCATGTACTGCACCCATCACCCCTGCGCCATATGCGTAAAGATGATCATCAATGCGGGCATCAGGCGTTTGGTGTATACTGGCAAATACCCGGACGAGCTGGCGGGCCAACTTATCAAACAAAGCGGATTGGAACTGGTAAATGTAGCGGAAACCTTCAGGTTTCCACAAAGGGATGGAAGTCTAAAGACTTCCGCTACAGTTTTTACAAAGGAGGAAAACAAATGAAGATCGGTTTTCTTGGGCCGGAAGGCACTTTCTGCGAAGAGGCCTGCAATATTTACACAAAAAAACTGGAGCAAAAAGGCGAGCTTATCCCGTACGGGACATTATACGACCTTTTGCACGCTGTTGAAAAAGGAAAGCTTTCCGAGGCCGTGGTGCCCATCGAGAATTCCATTGAAGGCACGGTCAGCATTGTTACCGACACGCTGGCAAAGGGTGTCGATCTTATGATAGTGCAGGAGGTAATACTGCCTGTTACCCACAATCTTATTGCCCGCAAGGCGGTAAGGCTTTCCGAGGTTACCGATGTCATCTCGCATCCTCAGGCGCTTGACCAGTGCGCCTCGTTCCTGCGCAAAAAACTGCCTGGAGCAAAACTGCATTTTTCGCACTCCACTGCCGAGGCTGTCAACCAGCTGGCGCATTCGCTCGGCCCGCAAATTTTCCCGCACAAGAAGAACTGCGTGTTCGCCGCCATTGGCACGGCTTCCGCGGCCAGGCTCTACGGCCTTAAAATACTGGCCCGTGACATCAATGCCAGGGACAACCAGACCCGGTTCGTGGTGCTTTCCAAAAAGCTCCACAAAAGTACCGGCCGCGACAAGACCTCTATCGTGGTCTCGATGCGCAGGGACATGCCCGGCGGGCTTTTCTCGGTACTGGCGGAATTCGCGGACAGAAAGATCAACCTTACCAAGATCGAGTCCCGGCCTTCCAAAAAAGCGCTGGGTGACTACTATTTCTTTATTGACCTGGAAGGGCATATAAAGGACAAAACTGTCACCGACGCCCTGAAAAACGTTAAAAAGAAGACCGGGTTCTATAAATTCCTCGGCTCATACCCCAGAAAATAAAAACAGGTTGCAAGCCGTCCGATTACAGGATAGAATGTGAAAAATAAATTCACGGCGGAGGGCATGCTAATGAGCATAGATCTTGTGGGACTGCTTTATCTGGCTCTGGTCATTTTTGTGATAACTCTTATTGTCGCCATGGTCTATGTCATCATGATACTGGTGGATATCCGCAGGTCCACGCGCGGCGTGGGCGAGCTTATCGAAAGGCTAAAGGCGTTAACTTTTTTTTTAAAGACTTTGGTCGCCATGACAAAGGGCGCGGACGAGGCCAAAAATGAGATATACAAGAACATCTTGCCTTCGCGCGCCACTACGGTCTCGTTCTTTGCCGGATTAAAAGAAGGTCTGGATGTACTAATGGGAGGTGACGAAGATGATCAAGAAAACGATTAAGGCGCTTTTCACGGGGGGTGTCATTGGGGCGGTCATAGGTTTGTTGTTTGCTCCGCAAAAAGGCGACGTGACCAGGAAAAAGCTTCAAAAAGCCGTGGACAAAGGCAAGAAAAAGTTTGAAGAGATACGGTCCGAGATCGAGAAAAAAGAAGAGGAATA
>JAHJBW010000077.1 GCA_018813405.1 Candidatus Margulisiibacteriota bacterium
TGCCCGCCATTTCGCTTAATGGCCCTGGTAACACAAGTTTTAAGATGGTCTTCAAGGACCATCCGCCCCACACCCTGCAAAGCAGCCCTTACTGCCGCGACCTGGTTTAAAATGTCTACACAATAGCGGGGTTCATTAATCATTTTCTTAATGCCCTCTACCTGACCACGAATGCGGTTTAACCGGGCAGATATTTGCTTCTGATGTCTTTCGCGTAGCATACTCCCCTAGGGTATCATATTAACAAGCAAATTGTCAAGTTCTTCGATTTTCTGATATAATTGATTCATTGGGGAGCCCCTGCGAGGGGCTGAGAACCTCGAGCGGATCGGGGGACCCTTTACAACCTGATCAGGGTAATTCCTGCGGAGGGAAAAGTGATAACAACTACTATCGAAGATATCTTCTCAAGAAATGTCCCCGGCATAAGGGAATTATTAAAGGACAAGCATATCGGCATAGCCGGCTGCGGCGGGCTCGGCTCTAACCTGGCAGTCAACCTGGTCCGCATGGGCGCGGAAAACCTTACGCTGGTAGACCTTGATAAAATAGAAGCCAGCAACCTTAATCGTCAGCACTATTTTGCCGACCAGATCGGCATGGAAAAGACACAGGCATTAAGAACAAACCTTCTCCGCATCAATCCCGAAGTAAAATTGACCTGTCATCAACTAAGGCTTGATGAAAGCAACATCGCAAAGATATTCGACGACCGCGAAGTGGTCGCAGAATGCTTCGATGGCGCTGAGAACAAGGCGCTTTTGACCGGGATGTTGGCCGCGTCGGCAAAATTAGTTGTGGCCGTCTCCGGCCTGGCCGGGACCGCTTCCGCCGAAAAACTAAAGATAAAAAGGCCGATCAGGAACCTGGTCGTGATTGGCGATGGGGATTCGCCGGACTGCAGGGAAGGCCTGCTCTCTCCACGGGTATCGGTGGCCGCGGCCCATCAGGCCTGGGCCATACTTGATCATTTCCTGAAGGAGGGTAGATCATGCAACTTGTAGTGAACGGAGAATCAAAGGATTACAACATAAATGACCTTCAGAGCCTGCTTGATCATCTTGATATTAAAGCTGAAACCGTCGTTGTCGAAAAGAACGGGCAGATCATCGCCAGAAAGACCAATTGCCAGCTGGCCGATGGTGATAAACTGGAGATAGTAAGATTCGTTGGTGGAGGATAATGACCTTGGAAACCACGACGCCTGCCCCGAGTTTGGCCGAGGGGATATTGTCGCAGGTTTCCAGAAAAACGAACTATGAATGATTTTTTTAAGATAGCAGATAGAGAATTTTCTTCTCGCTTATTCATTGGCACCGGCAAGTTTTCGTCGTCAAAGGCCATGCAGGAAGCCGTGATTGCGTCAGGCTCACAGGTAGTTACCGTTGCCCTGCGTAGAGTTGACCTGAAAGATCCCGACGATCATATCCTCGCGCACCTCAAACCCGATCCCAGGGTTTTGATATTACCAAATACCTCCGGCGCCCGCGATCATGCCGAGGCAGTAAGGCTGGCACGCCTCGCGGCGGCATCCGGCCTGCCTAAATGGATAAAACTTGAGGTTACTCCAGACCCAAGATTTCTGCTCCCCGACCCCATTGAAACGCTCAAGGCGGCGGAGATATTGATAAAAGAAGGGTTCAAGGTAATGCCCTACATAAACGCCGACCCCATTCTGGCCAAGCATTTGGAAGAGGCAGGCTGCGTCACGGTCATGCCGCTGGGCTCTCCCATCGGCTCTAACCGGGGGATAAGAACGCTCGAGAACATCAAGATCATCCTTGAGATGTCAGGCATACCCGTTGTCGTCGACGCCGGTCTGGGCAAGCCCTCGGATGCCGCCCAGGCCATGGAGCTGGGAGCTTCGGCCGTTCTTGTCAACACTGCCATTGCCACAGCAGGCAACCCGCCGGAGATGGCCAGGGCCTTCAAGCTGGCGGTCCAGGCCGGAAGAATAGCATTCCGCAATCAGATGCCGGAAGAATCCAATGAGGCAAATGCCTCCAGCCCATTAACCGGCTTACTTCAATGAAAGGGAAATTTACTTTAAAGGACCTGCCATATTTGCTGGCAGAGAAAAGCGATAATGAGCTGTACACTCTGGCAGAAAAGGCTCGCCGGGAAACCCTCCGATTTTTTGGCAGGACGATAAAGCTTTACGCCCCGCTTTATCTTTCAAGCTACTGCCGCAACAGCTGCGCATATTGCAACTTTAACGCAACTTTAGATACCCGGAGGAATCGTTTGAACATTAAAGAAGCGCTGCATGAAGCTAATGTCTTAAACAGACAGGGAATAAAACACATCCTTCTTGTCTCCGGAGAGGATCCCGATCACATCAGCGTTGATTATTTACAAGGACTGATCGCAAAGCTAAAAGAAAAATTCGCTTCGGTCTCGATAGAAGTCCAACCTTTAGAGACCGAGGAATACAAAACACTGGCAAGGGCCGGGCTTGACGGCCTGACAGTTTATCAAGAGACCTACAACAGGAAAGTTTATGAACAGGTCCACCGCCACGGCCAAAAAAAGGATTATGATTGGCGGTTTTACACCCCCGACAGGGGCGGTCAAGCTGGATTGAGAGAGATAAGCATCGGCTTTCTTCTGGGTTTGGCGGATTGGCGGCAAGAAGCCCTGGCCCTGGCAGAGCACGCGGATTTTCTTATCAAGAAATACTGGCGTTCACAGATCTCAATTTCATTCCCAAGGATCACCCGCATCTCTCACTCCTACTCTCCCCCCTACCCGGTCAAAGAGCGCGATCTCATTCAGTTGATAATAGCCTTAAGATTGACCTTCCCGCATGTCGACCTCACGCTTTCCACCAGGGAAAGGCCGGAATTAAGGGATAAGCTGATAGGGGTAGGCATAACCCGCATGAGCGCTGGATCATGCACAGTGCCGGGCGGGTATTCCGAAACATTGAAGGCCTCGGAAGGCCAGTTCGATATTGAGGATACAAGATCGATCGAGAAGGTCTCCGCGTCAATTGACAAAGCTGGCTACGAACCGGTTTTCAAGGATTGGGAGGCTATCTGACGATCTGCGTTCCAGCTTTTCCGTCAAGCGCCAGCTTAGCTTTTTCAAGTGATGTAATGATCGCCCTCTTTCCCCCGCCTTCCACATATCGAACGCAGGATTCCACCTTCGGCTTCATATTGCCCCTGGGAAACTGTCCATCTGAGATCAATTTCTTCGCTTCGGCAGCAGTGAGTTTGTCCAGGGTCTTTTGGTCCGGTCTGCCAAAGTTGAGGAAAACTTTTTCCACATCGGTAAGTATCATCAATGTATCCGCGCCGATCACCTTTGCCAGTACTGCGGCGGTGTGGTCCTTGTCTATGACGGCTTCCACACCCTGCAGCATGCCACCGTCGATCTTGATGACTGGAATGCCGCCTCCCCCGCAGGCCACCACGACAGCACCTTTCTTGATAAGCTCCAATATCGCCGCGCCTTCAACTATGTCCACCGGTTCAGGGGACGGCACCACGCGGCGAAAACCTTTTCCGGCTTCCTCGACCATGCTCCATTGCGGCTGTTTTTGGTCATAGAACGGCCCGATGGGTTTGGAGGGATCCTTAAAGGCCGGATCGTTCTTGTCAACCAGTGTCTGGGTGAGAATAGTTACCACAGGCTTGCTCATTCCAGCCATTTTCAAACGATTGTCCAGTGAGCGTTGGATCATATAGCCGATCAGCCCCTGGCTTTCCGCCCCGCAGATATCAAGGGGCATGGCAGGGAATTTATCTTTGCACATTTCGTCCTTTAAGAGAATATCCCCCACCTGCGGACCGTTTCCGTGAGTTATCGCGATGGAACAGCCCTCAAGGATGATCTCAATAAGATGTTTACAGGTTTCATCAACATGGGCAAGCTGTTCGTCGGCAGTGCCTTTTTCCTTGCTCCTTAAAAGAGCGTTGCCGCCCAAAGCGATCAAGACTTTTTTTGCCATCCTATACCCTTTCAAGCGCGCAGGTCATGCAGTGCGCGCCGCCATAGCCGCCGGTAAGGTTTTCAAGCACCAGCGGATAGGCGTCTATACCGTGTTGATATATTTCCTTCTTGTGCGGAAAGAATTGTCCTTCGTCCATCAGGTGGTGGTGGTCCTTTTTCGCCTGTTCGTAAAGCTTGCCGTACCTTTCATGGTCATCTTTGGCGGCCTGGGCAAGGTTTTTAAGCACATCCCTGGTGACCTTTTCCACCTCAATGGCCAGGATGCGTCCGTCCCTGATGCACAAGAAGTTTGAAGCATAAGACATTTGCTCAAGAGTGGTAATGTTGATGACGTCAAAGCCCTTTTTGGTAATATACTCTAAAAGATTTGTCTCTTCTTTTTGCTTAACGAACTTGCCGGCTTTCTTTTTGTATATTTCTACTTTGGCCTCTTTAATTAGCATCTCGCAGGCTACCACCACTTTGCTGGAAGCAACATTGAAATAGGTGTCGAGATGCATATTGATCATGGGGTCCGGCTTATCAGAGGGAATTAGCGGGTGCCTGGCCTGATGGACGACGCCAACTTCTTTATAACCCATTCCCGCGTCCAAAAGCTGGTTGATGGCATTGCGGTTGGTCCTGTCCCCTATTCCCACCAGGGCAAAGTCCCCCATGGGTATGAATTCACCGCCTTCTATGGTGCCCGGGGCCTGGGTCTCGTGCAGAATGGGCAGGCCCATTATCTCTTCCCACAGGAATTTAGTGACAGAAGGCTCCCTTCTTCTGGAAGGCTTGGCCATGCGGCACATCACAATCCCTTTGTCGGTGACAAACTGCTGGTCGCGCATGAAGTAGATGTTTGAGAGCGGCTGTCTTTCCATAATGCCCAGGCTAATGTTCCTGGTACCTTTGTCCGCCTCAAGTTCGATCAAGGGATGCAACAGTAGAAGAGTGAAGAAATGTTCTTCATCCAGGGAGTCAACGTTCCGGTAAAATTCTTGCCTCGCGATCTTTACGTCTTTTGCGTCGCCCTGATAGGATATGCTCTCATGTGCCAGTTCGACAAGCTTTTTCTTTATCCTGGGGTCCCTGGCTGCCGCTTCCACGATCTGGTCTTCCAGCTTGAGCACTTCGATCTTGAATTCATGTTTAAGCACATGCTCAAGCAATTCATGCTCTCTTCTGGCTTCCTTTCGGGAAAAAGCCCTTTCATATAGCGATCCAAAAGGTTCTATAAGTCCCAGGAACATCTCAATGCCCGGCCTGCGTATGACCACTCTCTTCAGGTGGTCCCATTCAGCACGAATCTTTCCTTGCATGATATCCTCCTATCCCAAAAAGAACTCTAAAATGCCGGCCGCGCCGTACATCTTGTTGGCCCCCTGCTGCCAGACTATCGATTGCGGCCCTTCAATGACATCGTCGGTTATCTCAAGCCCGCGGTGGGCAGGAAGGCAATGCATGACGCTGGCTCCCGCATTTGCCAGCTTTAAAAGATCGGCATTGATCTGGTATCCCTGAAAAGCCTTCATGCGCGCGTCTTTTTCAGCCTCGTCCCCCATGCTGACCCAGACATCGGTGTAAAAGACGTCCGTGCCCGGCGCGGCCTCCTGCGGATGATCGTAAAGATTGAGCTTGGCTCCTGTTTTTTTTGCAATTTCTCGGGCCTTTTCAAGCGTAGCTTCGTCGGGCTTGTAGCCGGGCGGGCAGGCGGCGTTCATGTTCATGCCCACCATGGCGCATCCCACATAAAGCGAGTTGCACATATTATCGCCGTCGCCTATATAGGTCATGGTCAGGCCTTTTAACTTTTTCCTGACCTCAAGGACCGTGTAAAGGTCGCAGACGACCTGCGTGGGGTGTTCCATATCGCTTAATCCGTTAATGATGGGCATGCCGGCATATTGGGCCAGGTCCACCACGTCCTGATGTCCAAAGACCCTGGCCACCAGTCCGTCAAGATAACTGCCCAGTATCCTGGCAGTGTCTTTGATGGGCTCTCCCCTTTTAAGCTGCATTTCGCTCGAGGGCAGGTAGATGGCAGACCCTCCCAGCCTGTCGGTAGCCGCTTCAAAACTGGTCCTAGTGCGGGTGGAGGGCTTTTCGAACAGCAGGCCAACCACCTTATTTTGCAGGACCTTCAAGCCTTTCCTTTTTTCTATTTCACCTTTTCTGCTTTTGATGATGCCAAATATCTTGTTAAGCTCGTCTGCGGAAATGTCCTGCATTTTAAGGAACGATCTTGCCATTTTATTGCCTCCCTTTAATGTTTGCAAAATAGGCCCATGAAAAGATAATGAGCGCGAACACGATAAGGACCATTATATCAAAAGGCATGAAGATCAGGTGGCGATATCCCAGATAGGAAAATATTGTAAGCCCGATCATATAAACCGGTATCCAGGCATTGCGGGAGAATTCAAAGTTATTGCGGCGTACAAAAAGGAAAGCCGGATATCCAAGAAAAAGCAAGATGGTCCCCACCAGTGTCCAGGGCCAGGTCGCCCAGTAGATGAGCAGGGTGGCAAAGACAAAGCCGGCAGCTGTGGTCAGGACAGGGAACGGGAGTTTAAAGGGACGGTTAACTTCTGGCCGTGTTTTTCTTAGGATCGGGACAGACAGGGCCGCCGCCGCGTAAGGTAAAATTGCCGCGACCGAGGCCATCAAAGCCACCGAAGGAAATTGTCTTACCGAAAGCATGACCGCAGTGGTTAGCACCGAAGTAAAGATAAGGGCCACAGCAGGAGTACCGAACTTGTTTATCTTTGACATGACAGGCATAAAAAGTTTGTCTTCGGCCATGGCATAGGGAAGCCGCGCCTGCAAAAGAACCCAGTCGCCTCCCGCTCCGCCGGTGGCAATAAGCCCGCCCAGTGTGGCTATAGCCGCCAGCCACAGCAGGCCAAGCGCACCTGAAACCTGCGCCAGGGGTGATCCCATGTTCTCAAGCCCTTTCCAGTTGCCCACCGCAAGGCCCAGCTTTTCCCAGCCCGATCCCACCATGGCCACAAAGACAAAGGCTACAAAAACATAGACCACAATGGTTATTAGCATGGTCAATATCATGGCCAGAGGCACATTGCGCTCAGGGTCCTTTACTTCACCGGTGGGAAGGATGATGGCTTCAAAACCGGTGAAGGACCAAAAGAACAGGGTAACGGCAATGGTGATACCTGACAGACCGTACGGCGCCAGCGGCAAAAGTCCTTCTGGTCTGTGGAATACCAGACCAAAGGCCAGGCCAATTATGCCAAAGACCAAAAGCGCCAACAGTTTGGCAATGGTAGTGACTACGGCATAGATTCCACCCCATTTTACGCCAAAGACATTTATGATGGTAAAAAGCCAGAGAAAGGCCACGGCGATCAGGGTGCCTGTCCA
>JAHJBW010000078.1 GCA_018813405.1 Candidatus Margulisiibacteriota bacterium
CGGCTACGAGTACCGCCAGACAGGCCCGGGCATTCCGCTCATTGCAGAGTTTTCCATGTGGGGCAGTTATTTTGACAATATGCAGCCTACGGCACAATCATCTACCAGCTACCAGATCGGGCTGGGGCTAAGATTCCGCTTTCCAAAGCTCTTTTGAGCATATTCTCAAAAAATTCCCCTGAAATTTTACCTCAATTTTAACGATATATATATGAGAAAGAGTACAGCAATAGAAATAGCCATATTATAGAGCAGTAGCAGAGCAGCAAAGAAAGGGGGAAAGATCATGGGTCCACTGTCTTTCAACAGCATTACTCATCGTCTTAGAACGGGAGAAAGATGGCCAGGCCGCGCGTCGACCGTTAACGCCCCCAAAGCGTCCAAAACACGCGAGCTTTTCCACACCTCCCCCATCGCGTCCCTCGAAAGGCCGTTCGCCGCAAACGACTGCACATCAACGGTTTCCGGCATACTATCTTCTCTCGAACGCGCCTGCGCCGTGACCGGCAAAAAAGTTGACGCCGCGCTTGACCGCATCTACGAAGGCAGTCACAAAATATATTCACGCTTCAGGGAAATGGAAAAAGGAACAGCTTTTTCCATTCTCGCTGACGAGACGGGATCAGTAACTCTCAAGCATATGATCTCTTTCACCATTGCCGGCCTGGCCGGACTCGCCATGGCTTCGGGCGTATTTGGCAGTGTATCGCTTTTAAGCTACGGGCTGTGGTTTGCCGCCACTTACGTGGGTACGCTTTCCCTGACCGGCGCCCTTGACAACGCCGACAAACGATACGGCACCAAAAGAAGCGTATTCCCCTTTCTGCTTACCACGGCCACGCTGGCCACCCGCTTCTGGCTGCAAAGCGAAACGCAGGTCGACAACTGGGTGCTGATCCCCCTGACCTTTACCGGCATATTCGGCGGGAACCTGCTAATGAGCTGGTTCCACAACAGGCTCTTTGAACCCGGCCGGCACAGGGATCTTAACGCCTATCAAAAAAACAAGCTCAACGAAATGGACAGCATTACCGCGAAGCTGAAAAGGCTTCAGGAAAAAAAGTGGAACGATCAGAAATTCGATGAAGTTGAAGATGCCAGGAAGATCAGGCATCTTAGCCAGCGGCTGAAAGAGCTGGTCAAGGAAACCCGCGGCTTCCGCTTCCCCAGCTGGTGGAAGATAGCGCTCTACAGAACATCAAGGATATATTCAACCCTTTTCTACCTTCCGCTCGCGGCGCTTTTTATGTCAAAGGGCTATGACTGGCCCATTGCCGCGGCCTTTAGCACCTTTTGGATCTCGCAGTTGATCTATACCCCGACCGGCAAGACCTTTAGCGAACACATGGAAATAGGCGAACTTTCAGAGAACGTCATTTACGGCGACCTGCCCAAAGGCGACGGCAACCTTACTAAAAATTATTTAAGAAGCCATTTTGGCAATGACCAGCAGACCAACGACATATGGCAGGCCATGATAGATAACGGATACATCGAGACATACGAGGGAGATGACGAGACCGCCCAGCTTTTGTGTGTTGGCAAAACCCTTAGCTATAGGACCTTTAAAGAAAAATTCTCCTGCTTTGGCGAAGAGGCAATGCGAAAAGCCTTTTATGTTCTCGAACAAAGCCTGCCCATGGAAGAACAGCCGCTTCCGCGGACAGTACACTTCCGCCTTTCCAACCGCGGGCTCTACCGCGACATGAACGAGGGCGATGTGCCGGTATTCCTTCTGCGCGACATCATCAACTGCATGGTCAGCGGCTTTAAAGTAAGGATAGTACTGGACAACGACGCCCACAACTGGTATTACCCGGAAACAGCCGGCGCCGTGGCCAACGCCAATGTCATTGGCGCCCGCGCGCAGATATTGTGGAACAACATCTTCCCCAATATCCCCGAGATAAAAAAACTGCCCCGCCAGGAAAAGATAGACCTGTTAAAAGTTTTCTTTGCCGAACACAGCTGGGACCCCACCTGGCTTTTTGACAACGCCTGCAACAGCACCTTTCAGGGCGCCTGGCCGGTAGAGGCCTGGAACCGGCTCTTTAACGACCAGGGCATAGAGGCCGGCGACAGGTACTGCGGTCTGGCGCTTGAAAAACTTTTCGCCGACAAAGCCGGACAAAACAGCAAATTCCAGGCCGTTTCCGATATGATCTACAAATATTCCAGCCGCGAGACCCGCTTTTCCCTGTATAACATTTTTGACGACGAGTACGTTGATGTCTGCGCTTACGAGATAGCCGAACGGATCAAAGATGTCGCGCAAGCGCCTGCCATTGCCGGGCTTATCAAAGCGCACCGCGAAGAATACCTGACAAAGATCTATCATGAAAAGGCGCTCAAGATGTTCCGCAAGCATTATCCAAAGTCCGCCTCCGAAGGCCTGTACGCCAGATCGTGGCACCTGGCCCAGACATTTATCACCAGCATTCAGACCTCTATAAAGCGAAGCGAGGCCGCTCCGCTGGTTGAAAAATATCTTCTTGGCCTTCCGGTCGAATATGAAGCCGTGGAGAAGATAAGGGAAGTGCACGATCTTGACGAGCCTACCGTAATAAGACTGCTTGAAGAGGCCAGAAAAGCCGACCTGGTAAGGTTTCCCGCCTACCTGGCCGAACGCTGTCTGATGCCCGACGATGTATGGGTGCAAATGCGCGACATCATAATGCAGATACTGGCGTTTGACCGAAAAAGCGAGGACAGCAACCTGCCCCGCATGATGGAAGCCATGAACCAGTACGGTCCGACCACCGAAGGACAAAAAATGTTCATTGACCGGCTGGCCAGGATGCTTAACGTGCACGGCACCGACCGCGGCCAGCAGGCGCAGGCCATTGTTGATTACATAAGGACATTTGTTTATGACAAAGGAATGCCCGACCCAACACAGGTCCCCGAAGGCACCAGTTTAAAGATAGCCCACGAAGCCCAGGCACAGTTCAAAATGCAAAACCTGCTCTTAAAACGCGGCTTCAAAAGCTTTGTCAGCTTTGTTTTCTGGGGGACCATAAGGGCCTTTTTTACCCGCAGCGGCAAAAGGCTGACAGCTAAATATGTCCCCGGTAAGAAGCGCTATGGCAAAAAGATCCCCTGGACCAAACCCTTCACCAAGAATGAAAAGATAGCCCACTGGCTTAACGCGCTGGGCGTGGCGCTGGCGCAGGAGCTGGGCAGGGTCCAGCTTATGAGCGGCGACTACATCGACCAGTTTGATAAGGTAGAGCCCCTCGCGATAGCCGGAACGATAAGGCAGTTGATAGAACCCCAGGTACTGCAGGCGGCGCGCTTTAGCGTTGAGACGCTGGTATTCGAAGCCTGGAAAGAAGGCAAGCTTGATTATCAGAATGAAAGCATTGAACATTTGGTCGGCAGGGTCATTGACACCATGCTCAATGATGATCGCTTCAAGAAGTATTCCAAATATCACAAAAACGCGCCGGAAGGCACCAGGCGGCTCATCAAATACAAGCTTACCGAGATAATATTGGACGAGTTTAAAAAGAACCGGTATATGATAAACGCCACTCTCCACGGCCTGGCCTGGATACTGGCCCACGAAACAGAAGGCCTGCGATTTATAACCGATCACGCCATGGTCCCCAACGGCCCCCACGAAGACAAGCGGCTGACCGGCCACCTTGCCAAACAGACATCAGCCGGATCCACTCCCCTGCCCGCCGAAGGCGAGCTTACCAGGGAAAGCCTTACCAGATGGATAGAACAGGCACGGCTGGCTGACGTTAGAGAGGCATTTGCGGCAGAAAAGAAAGTACTTGAAGATCTTTTAACCGCGCGTCTGGCGAGCCACGAGACCGAGGTCGACCTTGACCTTTATGCCCAACCGGACCTGTCGGCTGTGCTTGCCAGCTACCCTGGAAAATTCACTTATAATGGACGCTCCTCCGGCAAGCTTATCGTTAAGGGCGCCATGACAGAAGAAGAAAAGAAAGCATTTCTGGCTTGCGCGATGTCATTGACCACCGAAAACTCAAAGGATATGAAGAAAAAAGAAAAAGATCTGCTGGACAATATTGATGAACTGGAGAAAAGGTCAAAAGAAAGGGACGTTGCTATCGCGGTACTTGCTTTCGAGCCCGCAGAAGAATTCATTGATGCCAGGAGAAGCAAGTATTTCTTTAACAGGTTCAGCAAGGAGCTGAAGATAATCGGGACCATGACACCGGAAGAAAAAGAATTGTTGACGGCAATGGCCAGGGAAGAGGCACAAAAATCTGTAAGGAAAAACTACACAGGAAAAATAGAAGCGCTTTATAAATCCTCACAACCAAATGCAACGATCAATGGGGTGCTCGGCGGCCTCAACACCATCATCAATAAAGGTATTTCAGGTTTTAAAGACCATAAAGGATTCCTGCTCAATGTCTGGGAGCTTTACTGGGAAGCGGCAGAAACGCTTTTTGGGAAAGAGAACCTTTACTACAGGGCTGAAAGAAGGATGGCCATAAACCAGCTCTCCCGCCCCAGCTTTAGGAGGATAAAGGGAGCTGAAGCCAAAGACTTTGAAAAGAACGAAGACCTTTATAGCAAAGATATCGCGATATCCGTGAGGCGGCTTACCGCCCTTATCGCCGCAAAAAGGTACATTGCCGAACAGTTAAGGTGGCAGCTTCACGGAGTGCAAAACCCCGACTTCATCGGCTTTGACGAAGAATCGATCGGCTTCTTCAGCCTGGAAACCTACATGGCCGACCACCTGGCCCAACAGCTGGTAGAAGCTTACATGAAAGGGGAACTCAACGCCCCTGCGCCTAACGCCTCAACGCCCAACGCTTCACAAGGGGGTGAGTCAGATGGTTAATCAAGTCAGACCGCCTGCTTCTCCCGAACAAAGGATAAGGCCCTTTAGCGAATTTTTAAGGACAAAAGGGAAAATCCTGATAAAGAACAGGCTTTTTGAAGCCATGAAGCCCTACTCCGGCGCCGCCAAAAACCCGGTGCTCATGCAGGAGCTGGACCGCGTGGTGGATGAATGCCACAAGCATATGCTGGAGATCGGCGACATGGGCCTTATGGAACGCATGGATGAATATCAAGAGATAGTGACCGGTAAAGCTCCTATCCTGAAATTTATGCCCGATGTGGACTACAAGAACATCAGCAAAGACGAGATGGAACTGCTGATAAAATTTTCCCGCATCTGGGAAGGCATATGGGGCAAAGGCAAAGCGGAAAACATTGTGGCCGAGCAGGTCGGCTTTACCCACGAGCAAAGAATGGCCGGCTTTATGCAAAGGGCCATGATGTGGTACACCAAAGGCCAGCACGGCTTCCCCATTGCCCCCATCTTTGTCCAAAAACATATCTATAACGGCGTGGTCAGGCTTATGCAGTTGACCCCCAACCCGCAGGAGAACAATGCCCTTTTAAGACAAAAAGGCATTACCACCCTGGACATTTACAAGGACCTGCAAAGACATATAATGATGGGCAAAAGCTATAAAGAAGCGGCTAAACTGGTCTTTAAAGCTTTTGACATAGATGAAGACCAGGCCAAACACGCCCGCACCTATTTTGTGCGCAAGCCCCTTAGAAGGTTCATCTTTAAAAGCATAAAAAGCTCGGAGCATGCCGACAGCTCTAACCATATTTATCACAATCTTGAACAATGCGCCCGCGAAGTGGCCCTTATGACCCATGCTTTTGAAGTGGCCAACAAATTCGCCAGAGGCACAAAACAGGACGCGAAAGATCATATAAACGATCTGGTAAAAACAAAAAAATCCGACAGGAAGATGAGAAAACAACTGGAAGCCATCCTGGCGGAAGAAGTTGAGGAATGGAAGGCTTCAGAAAAGGCCCACAAAAAAGCCAACGAGAAGATGGCCGCCGCCGTTGTTTTGAGGAACAAGGGAAAAAACAAAAAAGCCAAGAAGCTGGAAAAAGAGGCCGATCAGCTTAAAAGACTTAATTTCTATGGCGACAAGAGCCTGTTCGCCTGCAGGTACCGCCACAGGAAAAAACACCCCATACTGGCGCGGCCGCTTTTTGATAAAGATGGGAACTACACCGCGCCCACCTTTGAAGAATGCATGACCCTGCTGGTCACCAAAGCCCCTCTGGCGTATGAGTTTAACGACAACGGTCTCATGAAGTCCGAAGGAAAAATGCTCTTTGACCTGGCCAGGATAGTTCAGGAGAGGATAGACTCGAACGACCAAAACCTTACCAGCCTTAAAGGCCGGGCCTACAAACACTACAGGGACCTGGACCCGGTGGAGGGCAGAAGGCTTGACCAGTTCCGCAGGACCATGAGGATAGAGATCAGAAACCTGCTCGGACAAGAAAAATATGCTAAACAGGGCATAAAAAACTACGCCGACTGGGAGCTTCATTCCCTCCCGCGTGTTGACGAGGAGTGGGGTGAACTGCGCACCATCTGGGATACCGACAATATCGCTTACGAAGAGTTCATGCACGGGCTGGTATTTTTTGGCCCTGAATACGGCGGTCTGACCAGGCACAACATCGAAGTCCTGCACCGTGTAGAGAACTACAAGCTTATCCACAAGGCCCTGCTGATAACCCTGCAAAAATGGAGGGATTCAAAACTCCACGGCCTGCTGGCCAGGTCCAGGAACAACAAGGGCATTGACCCCAGCCAGGTATTTAACCGGCACCTTATCGAGGCCGCCACCGGAACCCACACGGGTTATGCCGGCCACGACCTTTTGGATATGCTTTACCTTACCATGCACAGCGACACCCTGGAAAACCCGCAGATAACCGAGAGCATGGGCCGCAAACTGTTAAGCAGGACATTCTTTACGGAAAACTTCCACGATCCCGGCAAAGCCCCCAAATGGGCAGACGTTAAAAAGGCTTGGCATGATGTGAGCTGGAAAAAAGGCAAGCTCACACTGATGCAAACCTCCCTTACAGCCGGCGCCAATTATCTGGCCAGACTGTTCGGCAGGGAAAGCATATGGGACGTTTTTGCGGGGATAGATTTTACCCTGCGGGCCACCTATACCATCTCGGGAGCTTTTACCGCGGTAACCGCCGCGCTTTCCATTTTGTCGGGCGCCACTGCCGCGGCCGCCCTGCTTCCATTTTACGGCTGGGTGCTGGGAGTCTCTTTCGGTACCTGGGCGGCCCTTAAAGGCATTGCCTGGCTGGGCGGCAGGGATATGTATATACATCAAAGCGTCAGCGTGGCGCGCAATTATGAGTTTGACGCTTCGGAAGACCTGCTCTTTTCATTGTTCTGTTTCATTACAGGATTTACCGTATTGTGGGATCCCGGCCACCTTCAGCAAAACGACTGCACCACCAGCCTGCGGGCCGACATGGCGCAGAAACTGCGCTGGCAGGCGCAGAATGCCAGGCTTTTCCGCCTGTTCATGATATGGGCTCTGCACTACCACGAAACTGCCGGCTTCAAACAGGCCTTTGACGCGGTAACTCCCTGCGTCTACAACAACTGGGGAATGGCCGCCACCTTTAACCGCATTGGCGTTTGGAGCTTTATAGCTTTTGGCATGCCGCCCATGCTTATGCCCAACAACGATCTTGCGGCAGTACCCGGACAGACCCTGCTTAACTGGATATTTGAGATAGCCCTTACCAACTATACCCTTATCGAGGGCACAGTAAGGATATCGAACGCCAGCGAAGGCACGCCTTCAATGGGTACCACCTATAACTTTGGCTACCAGAACATGTACGTTCCGTTCAACATCGAGAATGTGCGCCGCCGCCTGTGGAACATGTTCTCGGCCGGATTTAACGTGACCGGTGAAGTAGCCGCCCCGCAAATGGACGCGCCCTGGGGCAACATACCCAACTCTACACCAAAATATTTGCGACAGAGCATGGTCATAAACTTTTTGAACGCGGTCATGATCGAAAGGGTTGGCGAGCAGTTCGTAAGGGATGGCCTTATGAAAGGCGATATCCTTTCAGTCTTTGGAGGGACGGTCGGCATATGGCCCCTGTTAGACCTTGTATATACTTCCAAAGGCCTGGGATTAAACTCCGGCATAGAGCCGGTGCTGGTGGACAACAACAGCATGTTCCTGCACCACACGGCAGAAAGGCAAAAACCCGCCAACCCGGGCATGATCCAACCGCCCACTCCCCCGAGACCAAAACCGACCGGGCCGGGACCTTCCGGCCTTTACGGCGCGGATGGCAAGCCAATGTCCGACCAGGCAGGGAAAAGCTTGATAAGCGCTCCACCCTCGAGAGCAAGCGTCACAGCAATGCTCGAACCGCAACTGGTGATCTTTGGCGCGGACGGAAGACCGACGGTTAAAAAAGGCGGAAGACCGGTCGAGGACGTAAAGCCCGCAAAAGACAAACCAGGCATTATAGAAAAAGCGGCAAGAAAAGTCAGAAAAGCAAAATTTGGGCTTTTGAACGGCGGCATGGGAGAGATAGTACCCCCCAGCACACCAAAAGCAGAAGAGGAAAAACCGGCCGAAGGCTTTAAGGTAGTGGACCGCAGGGTACCGGCCGCGTCAGCCATTTCTGGTGACCTTAACCGTGAGCAGTACAGGAAACCGCGGGCTGGCAAGACTGGATTGGCTGAAGAAAAAGAGACCAGGCAGGACGGCAATTCCGGCATTATTATCATCGACCGCAGGCCCGATTTTTATGAGGAGGTGGCCTAAAATGAGAGTTCTAAAAGTAGCAAGAACATTGGCACTTATCTCGATGGTATCTATAGGGGCCAAGGGCATATGGCACGCGGGAAAAGCCGTCCAAGAAGGCCGTAAAATGCCGTTTATGGACCAGTCCGCGCCGACAGCAATTGTGCCGCCGCCTGTCCTTTCTTTGCCAGAGGGCGTTGCTGGCCCAATCATGACCCCTTTGTCAGATGGGCTTAAGAAAAAGATGGCGGCAGTTGAGAAGGATATTTTTGATCCAAAGACGGGATTTGTCCTTTCCTTTGGCCTTGAGCAGGACAGGAAAGGGCTAGTGAAAGCGATAGAGGGAGAGGAACCTTTACTGGGTATTATGTCCCTTACCCAGTCCGATCAGGTAGTTGACGAAGGAGATGCTTACCTTGGTGAAGGGGTCTGCGCGGTACCTAAAGGAACAAAGATGAGCGAAAAGACCTTGAGCGACCAGACAAAGTTCGAGGCATCAATGAGGTTCTTGAGAGAGCACAGGACCGGCCAGCTCCATCAGCTTTATAAGTGGAGAGCCTTTCCTTTTACCCGCGTGAAAGAAGAAGAGGAGGTGCAAAAGAAATGAGCGGCAATGACAGCATATATTCAATAAACAGGGTCTTGAACGTCTACAACCGCATAGCGGGAAAGGACGACAAGAAAGAGAGCGTTCCCACCGCTCCCCTTGACATAGCCGCCAACGCGACCGCCCTGACAGTGATGGGGCCATTTGGCCTGCTGGCCGGTTTTTCGTTTAACTTTGACGGTTTAGCAAAACTGCTGGGCAGTACCGACGCCTGGGAAATAACCGGCACTGACGACAGGGAAGCGATCCCCACCCCCGAGCTGGAGCGGGTGATCCGCGAAACCAGGAAGTGCGACGGCAAAGGTGAAAAATGTATTACCATTGAAGAAGGTATTAGATTTTTGACCGTTTCCGACACTTACGAAGCGTCCGACGCCGCCATCAAAATAGCAGCCGACCTTATTATGGCCCTGCAGAACATGAAAGACGGCGTCTGGGACAAAAAAGAATACGACAAGCTCGAGACCATGCTGGCCAACCTGATCCCCCGCATCAGGGACATACTGGTGGAAAGGGTCAAAGGACGCTACATACTTACCCCCTCCGACAGGTGGGGCGAAAGGGACTACAAGGATTGCGTGACCTTTATCCCTTCATATGCTGACCTTTCAGCCATGCTGCTTATCGCCCAATATCTTTACCAGAGTGGCGACACCGAGAATGCCGCGTTTTTCATGAAACTGCTAAAAGACAGCATGGATGCCATTATGGCCACCTACCAGTGGGCAAAACAAAGACTGCCCGCGATAGAAAAAATGATCAAGCCCCAGGTGGAAGCTTTCAACAGGCTGAAAGATGACAAAGAAAAAGACAAGCATTTTACCACCATTGAGGCCAGACAGATCAACTTTATTATCAGCATGCTCAATCACTTAAAGGTCACTCCTCAGAGGACAAAAGAGCTCAAATCGTTGGGGCTTGAAGTGGTGGACGGCAACTACATGTTCAAAGAAGGCAAAAAGCCTGAAGATTCGCACTACCTGATAAACAAGGACGGCACCTGGGACGTAAAAACTCAAACCCTTCTTAATGCCATTGCCGTTATCAAAGAACACCGGCTGGACCTTTTCTTCCCCGATCAGGTCGAGCTTGAGGTCAAAGACAACGGCGAATACGCCGTAAGGATAGAAATGGGTGCCTTTAACCTGGGCCCCACCGAGGGCATGGACTCGATCCGCGTTTACTCCGAGCTGGGCAGGTATTTGTATATGACACAACTCTACCCTGCCATGCTGTCAAAAGAAGAATACAAGGAAAATCTGGCAGTGGCTGACGATGCCAGAAGGATATTGAACGACATACTCCCCCACCGGCCCGCGGACGAGGTAATAGCCGACAGGTACCGCAATGTGGTGGGACTGGCCAATTATTTTGTGGCCCACGCCGCCATGGGGCGCGCGGCTGACGCGAAAGAGTATGACGCGAAGCTCGAAAAATATAAAAACCCCCTTGATCCGCAGGACAAAGTTCCGCAATACTACAACGCCTTTACTTTTTACCGGCTGATGAAATTTCTGGAATTCGTCCAGGGCGGCGGCAGAGAGCTCAACATAAAAGCTTCGAAAGAGGCGCAAAAGCTTATCAGGACCAAATACGAGAGAAGGCCATTGCCAAGGAAGCCCTTGCCGAAGATGTTCACTTTTGGCGGGGCAATGCCCGAGAACGCTTATGTCAATTACTTTGCCCGCGCGACCAGAAGGAGCTGCATAATTGGATGTCCTGAAGAAGGCGGCTTTTCCGAGCTTACGCCTGTCACTTCAGCTCAGCTCAAGAAAGAAGCCATGGACATAAAGAACTCGGACCTGATCAAAGACCACGAGCGGCTTGAAGAAAGGATAAAGAATTCGGATCCCGAGATGGTCTTTTACCTGGGCGTGGCATTGCAGGAATCAGGTTCTTACCGCGAGGCCGCCAAGGTATTCCTGTACCTGGTAAAGCACATGCCCCAGCCGCGCAACGAGACCGAGCGCAAGATACTGGACCTTTCACTGCAAAAGATGATAAGCGTCAATCGCGTGTTGAACGTTTCCTTTATTGAGATCGCCGATATTTTTGAGTGGATGTCCGAGCATCCCGAGATATGCCACGGCGAAAAGGAAATGTACATACGCGGTTATTTGACCTTTGCCCTTAACCAGATCGAGCGCACCACCGAAGCGCTGGCGCAGGCAAAGATAGTGCTGGACATCTATGAGCGCGAGATCGGCAGAGCGGACTGGCTGTACCACAACCTGCAGGCGCCAATAGCGGAGCTAAAGCACAAGGGCTTCAATTTCCACCAGGTGACCCCCGCGCAAAGACTGCTGGCGCAGGTAATGGCGGACGCGATAGTTTCCATTTCAAGGACCTACAAGGTGGAGCTTGACGAAGAGTTCAATATCTATGACCAGAAATACTACTTTAAAGATGCGCAAAACCTGCTTGAAATGATACTTTCTGATAAATCCGCATCTCAATTCAAATTCGAGTCAGTGGAGGCCAAGGGTTTCGCCGCCAGGATCGAATCACTAAAAAAACAGTTGCCCAAAGACATTGGGTCGGACATGATCTTTGTCAAGACCAGGATACTTGACAGGATGGTGTGGGAAACATATAACCTGTATCCAAAACGAGCGGCCCGCAACCCCGAGATGACCCGCAAGAAATACGTCGGCAGGATATCAAGGTACAACACCAGTCTTGAGGAGATCGATCTTTCCATTATGACACTCAAAAAGCAGCTCCCCATAATTGACGCGGCAATCGAGGCCGAATTGAAAGGCCGCAACAAGAACGCGGATGCGCTTTACAGGTCATATATAGGCATATATCTTTTCCTGGCGCGTCTGACCTATGAAAAGCTTGTGGACATATACAAGATAAGGAACAACAACAGAAAAAGAACGGATGAAGAACAAAAGATACAGGACAAATATATAAACCTAGATCTTGGACCGATCAAGACAGAATTCCTGGGATTTTTCGATAGCGCGCGAAATATCATCAATGCTTTCCTTCAGGGCTTTGAGAACCCTAAATCTACCTATCTCTCACTCCTTAACAGCAATCTTTTCTCAAAATTGCAAAAGGACAACCTGCGTACTACAGTGCTCAGGACGGTTGAAGCCTCTGCAGATCCAAGGAACGACAAGTACATGACCTGGCTCATAAGCGCGCTCGATTTCCGTAAGGGCGCCATAGAAAGCATGGGACAGCTTTATGTAAAGCTAGAAGAAAGCAGTTTCAGGGAAAAGATCAACATTGCAACAAATGAAGCCTTCGAGATATGTTCGAGAATGGTCCAAGTAAAGGTCAGCGATGATCAACTGAACACCCAGTATTTGTACCAGGCCGTCCTGCAAACAGGCGAGGTCCTTTATACTACCTTTAATGTTGCAAAAGACCTGTTCACAAAGATATTCTATCTTATCGACAACGCCTTAAAGGGGTTCCAGCCCCTGCTGCCGGAAGAAAAGAAGTTTCTCGAACAGCATGGCCTTTTGAGCGCTTACACTTCCTTAGAGGCCAGACAAAAAGCGGATAAGGCAAAATTCAGGGAGGAATATTCTCAATTCAAGGATTGCGTAAAAAAGAACCTTCCCCTGCCAAAAGCACTTGCCCATTACCAGACGGAGTACGATAAGTTCGCTGATCTTTACCAGAACAAGCACAGGGAAGCGATCAAATTAATATTTCTTTCAATGCTGGATTCACAGGTTGTCAACAGTGATGACCTAAAAGCGTTGGATGAGCTGAAACTGCTGGATATTTACGAGGCCATCCAGAAGAACAAGGCTTCACTAAAAAAGATGTTCGGCAGAGAGCCCAGTTTTGAAGCCAGCGCCTGGGCCATGCTGGGCAACCTTACCTGGTGGGGCCGCGGCGAGATAGCAAAATATAAGGAAGCCCAAAAATACTATGAAAAAGCCTTTGAATTCGACTCATATGGTATTGAAGCTCTGCTGGGCATGGCCCAGGTTTACAGCCGTCTGGGGGATGAAGCAAAAAGCACCAACAAGAAAAAAGATATGAGAGTCCACTACGCAAAATCTTATCAATACATTTTGATGGGTGTCAGGTCCATGGTAAGCGGCATAGACTTTACCGAAGAGAACAGGAACAGACTGATCGAGCAGCTGCAGGCGCTCTTCAACCAGGACGTGCCGTTAAAAGCAAAGGCCGGCATCCAAAGAATATTGAAGGACCGTAAAGGGAAAGACATTACGAGCGAAGACCTAAGGCGCATACATCATCTGGCAAGGAGGGCAAACGCAATATGATAACCTTTGACCCTTCAAAAAAATTCTTTGACCTGGAACTGGACAGGATAAAGGTGTCTATCCCTGAAAAGGCAGAAAAACCGATACTTATCGCCCAGAGAATGGATACCGCCAAAAGACTGTCCGCGGTTCTTTCGGACGTCATAAAAGAACCGACCGCGCTGAGGGGCGAGAACTACGATGCCGCCCAGGGCGTTGCAGAAGGGAAAGCACAACAGCATTATGACTTTCTTTTCGACAACCTCGACAGTAACAAGGACATACACGGGCGGGCCATTTTTTCTGACCAGTGGGACAGCAAAGATTACGCAGGCCGCATTATAGGCCTGGCCGGCGAGTTGGGCAAAAAGGCAAGATATTACCTTGGCACTCGCGACTACGGCGCTGCCGCCGCCACATTTTCCAAAGCCCTGGCTTACTACGACGGGCTTTTGAAAGGTTCGCTCGCTCAAAGGTTTGGCAGGGAAGATAACGACCTTATACGGGCCGTGGCAACAAACAG
>JAHJBW010000079.1 GCA_018813405.1 Candidatus Margulisiibacteriota bacterium
AATTTCGTGTCTTTAGAGAGATCATGCACTTAAGAAGACCTCGCTTATTCTCACTAATTTTTCCTTCACGAATAACACTAATTGCCGGGTCGCAAATTCTGCTAATTAAGCGTTAATTATTCCTCAAATCCGGAAAGATGATGAGCCTAAATAATAATCAAACTACGAAGTTACCTCAAAAGGAACATCTTGCCGGGAAGTTGTTTGATAAATCCCTTGATCTCCAGCATCGCCAGGATGCTCGAAACCTCGGGGGAAGGTAAACCGGCCTTAGAGGATATCCGATCTATATGCGCCTCTTCAACACCAAGCAATTTCACAATGCCAAGTTCTTTCTCCGATAAACCGGAGTAGTCCTTCTTCTCTTTAGATGGAGCATCAAAATGGAACCTGGTCTGCAATATCCTCTCGAACTCCTCAAGGATATCCTCAACCGATTCGACAAGCTTGGCACCCTGCTTTATCAGCCAATGCGGGCCTTTGCTCTGCTCAAGATTGATGTTGCCGGGCACGGCAAACACTTCTCTGCCCTGGTCGTTGGCATATTTGGCCGTGATCATGGCGCCGCTCTTATAGCCGCCTTCCACCACTATGGTCCCCAGTGACAATCCCGATATAATGCGGTTGCGCGCGGGAAAGGTCCACTTTTCCGCGTGCACCCCCGGCGCGAATTCAGAAACCCATGCCCCGCCCTTTTCAAGTATCTCTTCCGCCAGCGAAAGATTGCCGGGAGGAAAAACACGGTCAAGCCCGTGGCCAAAGACCGCTATGGTGCGGCCGCCGGCATCAAGGGCGCCGCGATGGGCCTGAGTGTCAATACCTTCCGCCAGGCCGGATACTATGGTAAATCCCAGGGAGGCAAGTTGTTTGGCGAACGAATAGGCCGTTTCAAGCCCGTAGTTGGTAGCGCGGCGCGTGCCGACAATCGCCACCGCCCGCTTGTCCTTTTCCAAAATTTCACCTTTGACATAGATGTCAGGAGGATTGTGGATATTAGTAAGATTTTCTGGATAACTTGGATCTTCAGGTTTTACATAATCCATTTATTTTTTAACTCACCCCCTCCCTCCGGGTTTCCCCCTCTCTTGGCAAGAGAGGGGGATTAAGGGGGTGAGTTCCTCATTCTTCAAGTGAATCAATTATTTTCCCCTTTGTTATCAAGCTCCGTGCGTTCTTATACAGGCTCAGCGCCCCGTTGAAGATAAAATTATAGAACGGGTCATAGACCAGGTCGCAGGCGCCGACCAGTTTGACCACTTCGCCGTTAAAGCCTTTTTTAAAACGGTATACTCCCCATAATGGATGCCCTGGTTTTGGGTCCGAGGGAATGCCCCACAGGTCGTAGACTTTATAGCCGCAAGCCTTTGCCCATTGTATAACATGCCAGTGCAGGGCATGGTTGGGCATGACATTGCGGTATTCGTTAGAGGACGCCCCGTACATGTACCATATCCTGGGGCCGCAGGTAAAGGTAAAGACGCCGGCAATGGGCTCTTCCGCGAGATAGGCAATGAATATTTGCGCCATTCCCCGGTCAACCAATTCCTCCTTGATCTTTTCATAGTACGACCTTTTGTGGATCAGAAAGTTATCGCGCGATGATGTTTCCTTGTATATCTCATAAAAGATGTTCACGCCCTCCTCGTTCGAAAACTCCCGCACGGTCACTCCCTTTTTGGCGGAAAGCCGAATGTTATAGCGGGTCTTTTCTTCAAAGCTTTTGAGGAGGTCGTTAAGGCCTTTTGTTAGATCAAGATAGATGGTAGTACGCGGCTGGATTTGCTTCTTTTGCTGGCAAAAGCCGTGGTTCATAAGAAGGCGAAAAATCTATTTTTCGCCTTCTTCTATCTCCGGATCAATCTTTAATAATATAGCCTTATGTTTTTTTGCTTCGGCCTCAATGGCGCGCAAAAGCGTGTCAAGCAGATCTTCGCTGCCAAAATCCACCACAGGACCACGGGGAGCGTAAAAGATGGACCTGCCAACATAGGGCAGATTTCTTTTTAAAAGCTGGACCCCTGCCAGAATATTATTCCCTTCCACGATGGCCAGTCGGATGGGAGTCCAGCCCTGCTGTTTTTTCACTTCGCCCCACCCATAGGTTTGAAGTATGGGTGAGTGAGGCGAGTTCGCAATAAACTCATCCCATCTTTGCCTGTCTATGTCTTCACATAACTTCATTGGTTTAATTTTAGCATATTTCCCGCAGAAGGCGGAAAACCGATTTTCCGCCTTCTGTGATATAATTATTTTATGATATTGATGATCGATAATTATGACTCGTTCACCTACAACCTGGTGCAGTACCTGGGCGAGCTGGGCGGGGACCTGCAGGTTTACAGGAACGACAAGATAACACTGGACGAGATAAAAAAGCTGGCGCCCAAAAAGATCGTCATTTCTCCCGGACCGGGCAATCCCAAACAGGCCGGCATTTCAATGGAGGTTATCAAGACCTTTGCCGGAAAAGTGCCTATCCTTGGAGTCTGCTTGGGACACCAGGCCATTGCCGAGGCGTTTGGCGGGGATGTGGTAAGGGCGGAAAAAATAATGCACGGCAAAACTTCAGAAATACATCACGACGGCAAGACCATTTTCAAGGGCATGAGCAATCCCTTTACCGCCACCAGATATCACTCGCTCATAGTAAAAAAGGATGCTTTGCCGGATTGCTTTGAGATAAGCGCGAGAACGGATGACGATGAGATCATGGGAATTCGCTATGTCTGGCCGCGACATGTCGCGGCCTTAGAAGGGGTCCAGTTCCACCCCGAGTCCATCCTGACGGGCGAAGGCAAAAAGCTACTGGCTAATTTCCTTGGGCTTTGAGCTCTTCTTAGTTTCCTTCTTTTCCCTGGTGTTTTCTTTCGCGGTTTGAGGCTGGGATTTATCAGTTGTTTGCGGTTTGCTTGCCCCGATCTCCGTCGAGGGGGCTGTTTTCTTGCGGCTATCCGTTACATAAAATCCCGAACCCTTGAAGATTATCCCCGCCGGTGAGATCAACCTTTCTATATCGCCCTTGCATTCCGGGCAGAATCTAAGCGGGTCCTCTTTGATGCTTTGTTTTATCTCAAAGACGTGCCCGCAATCCTTGCATTTGTATTCGTAAAGCGGCATGACTACTTGATAACCCCTGTCCCGAGATAGCTCTCCAGCGCGAAAGGGACTTTCACGGAGCCGTCTTTCTGCTGATAATTTTCCAGTATCGCCGCCAGAGTGCGCCCAATGGCCAACCCGGACCCGTTCAGGGTGTGGACAAATTCCGGTTTGCTGTCAGGCGTTCTGCGGAAGCGGATCTTGGCCCTTTTGGCCTGGAAGTCCTCAAAATTGGAGCAAGAGGATATCTCGCGGTATTTGCCCTCGGACGGGAACCAGACCTCCAGGTCATAGGTCTTGGCGGAAGCAAAGCCAAGGTCGCCGGCGCAAAGCTCGACAACCCTGTACGGAAGCTCGAGCTTTTTTAGGATATCCTCGGCATCCCTGGTCAGTTTTTCAAGCTCGCTGTAAGAGTCTTCGGGTTTTGTAAACTTTACCAGTTCTACTTTATTGAACTGGTGCTGGCGGATTATGCCCTTCACATCTTTGCCGTATGAGCCGGCTTCGCGCCTGAAGCAGGCCGAATAAGAGGCGTATTTCTTTGGAAGCTCGTCCGAGGAAAGGATGGATTCTCTATGAAGATTAGTTACCGAAACCTCGGCCGTCGGTATAAGATAAAGGTCCTCACGCGAACACTTAAAGAGATCTTCTTCGAACTTTGGCAATTGGCCCGTGCCTTCCAAACACTTGGGAGCTACCAGGTAAGGGGCCAAAACTTCTTCGTAACCGTGGTCCCTGACATGCAGGTCGAGCATAAAGTTGATGAGCGCCCGCTACAGCGCCGCGCCCAGCCCGTGGTACACCACAAAACGCGAGCCGGAAAGCC
>JAHJBW010000080.1 GCA_018813405.1 Candidatus Margulisiibacteriota bacterium
ATAGAAGCATCTTTTAGCATGGGCGCCACCGCATCGTCGACCATGGACGGGTAGATCATGGGTTCATCGCCCTGGACCATTACCACCAGTTCCATCTTATGACCCGAAGTCTGTTCGACCTTGAGCAAACATTCAGCCGTCCTGTCTGTACATCTTTCGTGGGTGTCCGCCGTCATGACCGCCTTGCCGCCAATCGAGGTGATGTAATCAAATATTTCCTTATCACAGGTCGCCACAAAGACCTCGTCAAGCTCTCTGGACATTTTACAGCGAAAATACACATGCGCCACCATTGGGATCCCCTGTATAAGCTCCATGGGCTTGCCGGGGAATCTGGAAGACCCCATTCTAACCGGTATAATTCCTATGTTCTTCATACAACAACTCCTCAGGCCTTTATCAAGGCCTTTAATACTTTTCCTTCTTTTTGCTTTTGCCAGGCAAGATGATATTCCTCTAGCGGAAAGATCGATCCTGTCAAAGCAGAAAGGTCGATCTTATTATATATTTCTATAGCTTTTATAAAGTCCTTTTTACCGCTGCCCACCGAGCCGATAATGGTCTTGTCGAAGCATACGACCGATTCAAAATTAAATTCCATTTTAGAATACGGCAATCCCAAAAGAAGTATCCGGACGCCGGCCTTGCTTTCGGACAATATCTTTTTCAACACTTCGGTCTTGCCGGTAGCTTCAATGAGACAGTCGAATCCATTGAGACCGAAGAGTTCAGGGGAAGCATTCAGGATGGCAGCCTTGGCCGGGTTGTTCTCGAACAAAGTGACCGAGTGCCCGTTAAGCCGCATTACCTGAGCTGTCAGATTGCCAATGGTGCCGCCGCCTACAACGGCAATCTTCAGCCCCCTGCCAGAGATCTTTTGGGTGCCTTTTAGCACCACTGCCAGCGGCTCGAGCAAAGCTGCATTTTTAAGGTCAGCGTCTTCTGGAAGCTTGTGCAGTGCCCGCACCGGCAGTTTAATGTATCTGGAGTAGGCCCCGTTTAAATTTAACACCCCTACTTCGCGTCTATGCTCACACCTGATGGCCTCGTCCTTTTGGCAGGCGGAACAATGGCCGCAGCCAATAATGCATTCACCGACCACTTTGTCCCCCACATTGGGGCCCGAGGCAATGATACCCGAGAACTCGTGGCCGGGAACAATAGGATATTTGGCCCAGCCGGACTTATAGTAGTCGAGACGGCCTTCCAAAATATCAAGATCGGTAGAACATAAACCGACATATTTAACATTGATCAGCACTTCGCCTTCTTCGACGGCGGGGATATCGGTATCAACCAGCGCATGCTGGCCAACGCCAGTGATCACTACACTGCGGTTAGTTTCGGGAAGGTCAACGGCCTCAGGCTTCGGCTCAATTTTCACCTGAAAAGCATCGTGCATGGCTTTGAACTCGGCCAGCCGATAAGGAAAAACAGAAAGAATATCATTTGCAGAGCGTTTTTTCTTTAAACCAAAATAAAGATCTCTCATGATCGTAAGTGCAAGAGAGATGGCCTCTTTCTTTATGTTCTTGGAATGGTCTGGAAAAATTTTGCGATACGCAATGATCTCTCTTTTAAAACGATTATATATCTGACTGTAACTTTCTTCATGGACATGGGCCATAACAGCATCAGCCTTATAGTAAACATAGTAATTCCGGCTTTGCGCCCACTTTGCCCAGGCGATATCTTCCAGGCCCGGCAGGATTTCGTCAAATTTATTCATTTCCCAAAGATCGCGCCTTACGGCAGAGTTGGCATTGTTGCCAATGGGTTCTTCCACAAGGATCCTGGATTTATCGGAAAAATTGGCATGAAGGTCCCTTTCTTCAGAAAGTTTTGTAAGCGGATCGGCCACCTGACGCCCATAGACCATAGCGATCTTTTGATCCTCAAAAGGTTTTACAATGTTCTGGAGCCATTCACCGTTGACAGGATAGGTGTGGGCGCTCAAAAAAACGAGGTATTCACCCTGAGCCGCCGAGCAACCAACATTCAAAGACCTGCCAAATGTAAATTCTTCTGGTTTGATCTTTACGATCTTTACTTGATATTTGGACGCGATCTCAAGCGTCTTATCCGTCGAGCCGGAATCAACAACAATGATCTCGAAATCTTGATAGTTCTGCCCCTTAAGGCTTTCCAGCAACCTTGGAAGATGCTTTTCTTCGTTCTTTGTCCTAATAATTATTGAAGCTTTCTTTCGCACTATACTTTAACCTTGCGCCCCTCAGATAGACCCTTTAATAGGTTGTTGATAGTGTTTTGATGCACATGGCTCCAGGCCACAGGGCTTGAGTTGGCGTTGTGCGCCGAAAACAGGCAATTGTCCATTTTCTTGAGCGGACTATCCTGGGGCAATGGTTCGTCTTCAAAAACATCCAGGCCCGCTCCCGCGATCGTTCCGCTTTCAAGCGCCCTCACCAGCGCTTTTTCGTCAATGATCGGCCCACGGGCAGTATTGATGATTTAGGCAGAGCTTTTCATTTTTGCAAACTCCTTTTCGCCTATTAAATGAAAGCTGGTGGGATTAAGATCACAATTGATGGTAACAATATCAGCTTCGGCAAGCAGTTCTTCAAACGAGACCATTTTTATGTCCACATCAACTTCTTGAATATC
>JAHJBW010000081.1 GCA_018813405.1 Candidatus Margulisiibacteriota bacterium
CCAGCTATTTCCCCATGACCGTTCCTGAATACGGCCCGATGGTACGATGGTCATCCGCGGTCATTGCGGCTCTTTTGCTGTTCGCCTCCCTGCTTGCCCACGAGCTTTCCCATTCGGTGGTAGCCATAAGGAACAGCCTTCCAATAGCGGGGATCACCCTCTTTATTTTTGGCGGGGTCGCTCATATGGAAAAAGAGCCTCCTTCGCCTGCCGTTGAGTTTAAAATGGCGATTGCGGGCCCGCTGATGAGCCTGTTCCTGGCGCTGGTTTTCCTCTTGCTCACTTCTGTCTTCTATTTGCTGAGACTGCCCAGGATCATGCTGGTTGTAACGGACTATCTATCCTTCATAAATCTTTTGATCGCCTGTTTTAATCTTGTACCCGCCTTCCCTTTGGACGGCGGCAGGGTCTTTCGTTCAGCCATATGGTATTTTACAAAAAGCCTCAAAAAGGCGACTCGGATCGCCTCCGGCTTCGGCAAGGGGTTCGCTTTTATTCTTATGGGCTTTGGCTTCCTGGCCCTGCTCTCGGGCAGGTTCATCGAAGGCATCTGGTTCATCTTCATCGGCCTTTTCCTTTCCGAAGCCGCCGACATCAGCTACAAGCAGGTCCTGATGAAAAAGGTCTTGACAGGAACCAAAGTAAAAGAGGTTATGACCAGGGAAGTTATCACAGTATCGCCGGATATTACATTGCAGGAGCTTCTAAAAGATTATTTTTTCCGTTATCGCCACAACACCTTTCCTGTCATGAAAGGCACGGAACTGCTTGGATTCATCACATTTCACGATATAAAGGAAATTCCCCAGGAAAAATGGCATGAAGTGTCCGCCAGAGAGATCATGATACACATAAAACCCAGCCTGGTCATAAAACCCGATTCCGATCTTATAATGGCGCTGGCCAAAATGGCCAAAAACAAGTTTGGCAGACTGCTGGTGCTTGACGGCCACCATCTTTTGGGAATAGTGTCCCAAAAGGATATTATGCATCTTTTTGAGTTGAAATCCGAATTCGACAATGGAGATGAAAAACATTAAAAAGGCAGTAATAATAATAGCCTTTGACAAATTCAGGGACGAAGAATACTTCGATCCCAAACAAGCGCTCGAAACCAAGGGTATTTCAGTCACGACCGCAAGCTCTCAGACGGGAGAAGCGACAGGCAAGCTTGGCGGCAGGGCCCGGGTTGACATTTTGCTCAAAGATATCAGGATTGACGAATATCAGGCGGTCATATTTGTCGGGGGGCCCGGCAGTTACGGCTATTTCGACGACCCTGCCGCTCAAAACATAGCCCGTCAGTCCATTGAGAAAGGCAAGATCACGGCCGCCATATGCGCCGGGCCAGGGATACTGGCCAGCGCCGGCGTGCTAAAAGGCAGAAAAGTCTCTTGCTTCCCTGGGATTGCCGGCCTGGTAAAAAAAGCCGGCGCTATTTGTACGGGCAACGGCGTTGAGATCGACGGCGATCTTGTCACGGCCGACGGACCATCCAATGCCAGAAAGTTTGGCGAAAATATCGCATGGAAAATTCTGAAATAGCCAGGATATTCCTGGAGATATCGGAACTTCTTGAACTTAAAGGAGAGAACACCTTCAAGATCAGGGCATACCAAAAAGCCGCCCGCAGTATTGAAGGACTGTCTTTAGACCTTGATCAGGTATATAAAGAAGGCGGAATAAAAGCCCTTAAAGAAATCCCCGGCATTGGCGAAAGCCTGGCGGAAAAGATCGAAGAAAAGATCACGACCGGCAAGGTAAAAAAACACCAGCAGCTCATCAGGCGATTCTCGCCGGGTTTTATAGAGTTAATGGACATCCCTGGCCTGGGGCCAAAAACCGCCATGAAACTTTTCAAAGAAGAAAAGATCAATTCGATCGCAAAGCTCAAAAAGGCCATAAAAAGCGGCAAGATCAAGGACCTTCCCGGCATCAAAGATAAAAAGGTTCAAAACATCTCGGCCGGCATCAAGCTGAAAGAAAAGGCAAAAGGCCGTTTCCTTATATCGGAAGCGACAGAATATGCCGCGGCCATTGTCAAAAAGCTGGAGAAAATGGGCCCGGTCAAAAAGATAGTACCCGCAGGCTCCCTCAGAAGGCAAAAAGAGACAATCGGCGATCTTGATATCCTGGTAACATCCGAAAAAGCCGAAAAGATCACGGCAGGGTTTGCGGATCTCGCCCTGGTTTCCCGTGTTCTGGCAAAGGGCCCCACCAGATCATCCGCTATTCTAAAAAACAATATGCAGTGCGACCTGCGAGTGGTAAAACCCTCCGAATACGGCGCGGCCCTGCATTATTTTACCGGAAGCCAACAGCACGCCATCGCCATCCGGCAACTGGCGCGAACAATGGGCCTCAAGGTTTCCGAATACGGGGTCTTTAAGGGAAAAAAAAGGATAGCAGGCAGGACAGAAGAAGAAGTTTTCGGCGCGCTGGGATTGAAATATATACCCCCGGAACTGCGGGAAAACAGGGGCGAGCTGGAGGCCGCTCAAAATGGGAAGCTCCCAATCCTGGTTGAGCTTGAAGATATCAGAGGCGATCTTCATTGCCACAGCGATCGTTCTGACGGCAGCAATACCATAGCGGAAATGGCCGCCGCCGGCCGCGAAATGGGTTATGAGTATATGGCAATAACCGACCACTCTGTTTCCACCCGCATAGCTGGAGGACAGACCGAAAAAGAATTCCTGAAAGAGATGTCCGCCATTGAAAAGCTCAGGACAAAAGGGATAAAGATACTCAAGGGCGTTGAGGTCGACATTCTCCCGGACGGAAGCCTGGATTTCAGGGATTTTGTCCTGAAAGAAGCTGATGTTGTCATAGCGGCCATACATTCAAGGTTCAAGATGAGCAAAAAGGACATGACAAAAAGGATATTGTCGGCAATGGATAACAAATATGTTAATATAATTGCCCACCCTACCGGCAGGCTCATCAACGAAAGGGCCCCGTATGAGATCGATATGGAAGAAATATTCAGGGTAGCCGCGCAAACCGGCACTTTCATGGAATTGAACTCGCATCCCAGCCGCCTGGACTTGAACGACACCCACTGCCGGCAGGCTGCCCGGCACAAAATCCTGGTTTCCATCAATACTGATTCTCATAATATCGGCGGTCTCGCGAATATTCGATTTGGAGTGTCCACGGCCCGACGGGGTTGGCTTGAGAAAAAGGATGTTCTCAATTCTTTGCCTTATGCCGGGCTTTTGAAAAAACTCTATCAGAAAAGGAGATAGGCATTATATGGAAGTTGAAATTTTCACTGACGGCGCCTCCAGAGGGAATCCCGGCCCCGCCGGGATCGGCGCGGTCATCAAACAAAACGACCAGGTGATCAAAGAGATATCGGAATATATCGGCAGGTCCACCAACAATGTGGCCGAATACACGGCCTTTATCAAAGCCCTTGAAGAAGCTCTGTTATTGGGGGCCAGAAAGGCGGTCGTAAAAACCGATTCCGAACTGCTGGTCAAGCAGATCAATGGGGAATACAGGGTAAAGAACGAAGGGTTAAAGCCTCTTCATTTCCTGGCAAAAGATCTGGTATCCAGGTTTAAATCCTGCCATGTTCAACATGT
This sequence comes from Candidatus Margulisiibacteriota bacterium, assembly GCA_018813405.1. Lineage (GTDB taxonomy): Bacteria > Margulisbacteria > WOR-1 > XYC2-FULL-46-14 > JAHJBW01 > JAHJBW01. The sequence goes on from JAHJBW010000081.1 coordinate 3,591, forward strand.
TCCCCGGGAAAAAAACCAGCAGGCAGATGATCTGGCCAATGCCGCCCTGGATAACAGGCAAAAAAAAGATATGCCCTTATTTGGACATTGATATCGGCAGGAATACCACTATCCTGGTCCCCTTACCCAGTCCCGGAGATTCGGCAAATATCTTCCCTCCATGAGCCTTGACTATTTGCCTTACGATGGTTAAGCCCAACCCCATTCCTCCGTACTGGCGCACAGCCGAACTGTCTACCTGGAAGAACTTGTCGAATATCTTTTCCAGTTTATTTTTTTCTACGCCAATGCCGGTATCCTCCACCTCAAGCTTTATGAAGTTATCAACCGTTTCCGACCTTATCCAAATCTTGCCTCCGGTGGGGGTGAATTTGAGGGCGTTTTCCAGCAATTGCGAGATCGCGCGCACCAGCAGGGATTCATCGGACATAATGGTAATGTCAAGGTTCTGCTGTTCCAGCACTATCTGCTTCATGTCTATCAAGCTTTTAAGCTCATTGACAACGTCAGCCACTACTTTTCGCACGGAAACAGGTATCTTTTTGGGAAGATATACCCCTGTTTCAAGGCGCGAAACATTAAGCAGGGCATCGATCATGTTCAATTCACGGGTGGCGGAGACCATCATTCTTTCTACAATGTTCTTTTGCTTCTGGTTAAGCTTGCCGGTATATCCTTCCTTTAAAAGGCTCAAATAATCGATAAGCGGGGTAAGCGGGGTCCTGAGTTCGTGGGAAACAACGGACAGAAATTCATCTTTGATCTTGTCGGACCTTCTCAGATCCTGCATTATGTGCAGCATGGCATCGTGTGATTGGTCCAGAGCGGCAACTTTGTCCGTAAGGTCCTTTGTCCTTTGTTCAACCAGCAATTCAAGGTTGGCCTTAAGTTTTTGCAGTTCGGATAATTTCTTGTCAAGTTCACTATTGGCCATCTTCAGCTCAACTTCGTTGTTTTTCAAAAGCTGTGAATTGATGTTCAGTTCGCGGTTCAATACCAGGAGCCGGTCCCTTCTTTTCCTCAATATTTCGGCAACCTGATAGGATAGGAAGGTTATGGCAACAAAACCCACAAAGTAGGCCAGAGGCACAATCCTGAAATAAGGCGAAAGGTACGCTTCTTTGATAAATATGCCGAACAACCCGAGTGAAGGAAGCAGGCTGTTCATCTCCAGCAGCAATTCTACAAAATAACAAACTCCTACCGAAACGATCACCCCCACCACCCCCCAGAGGGGAAGTGTCAATCCACCAAGCACTCCAACCACAATATATACGAGCGGCACAAAACTTTCCGCTCCTCCAGTATAATAAGTCGCGAAAGCCAGAAAGACACAATCAATGAGCAAAAGCACAAAATAGCATGGCTCCGCGGGAAAAACACCTCGTTTAATTACCCAGAAAACAGCCCCTGAAACAATAAAGAATATCAAAACAATAAGCGCCAGCGCCAGGATAGGATAAGCAATGCCATAAAGATAGGAAGCCAGCGCTATGACAAAGAACAATGGTATCAACAGCTTCCTGACGATCACATCCAGATGCTGGGCTATGACAAAAAATTCCTGATTGCGTTCAAAGTAACGCCCTTTTTTCAATCCTTCTCTCCCAAAGGCAGCAGCATACAAATTCTAGTGCCTTTGCCTATTCCCTCCGATTCCGCCCATATCCTGCCTCCATGGCTTTCCACCACGCCTTTGCATATTGCCAGCCCCATCCCCATGCCAGGGGCTCCCCTGGCCAGAGAAGCGTCAACCTGATAAAATTTATCAAATATACGTTCAAGATTTTCTTTTGATAACCCTATCCCTGTATCCGAAACGCATATTTC